>JAEWNU010000026.1 GCA_023456995.1 Bacillota bacterium | reverse complement strand
GGGAAAAGCTTGAGCTGCCGGAGCTTATCATTGCCTGTGGGCCGACACCGATGTTAAAAGCGGTTCAGGCGTTCGCCATAGAGCGCAATATCCCTTGTCAACTGTCATTAGAGCAGCGTATGGGCTGTGGCTACGGAGCCTGCCTGACCTGTTCGTGTAAAACCAAGATGGCTGACGGAAGCGAGACCTTTGCGCGCGTTTGTGCCGATGGACCGGTTTTTGATGCAAAGGCGGTGGTATTGTGAACAAGGTTGATTTATCAGTCTCGCTCTGCGGCGTGACCTTGAAAAATCCGATTATTGCGGCTTCCGGCACCTATGGCTTCGGGCGTGACTTTACGCGGTTTTATGATATTTCACGACTGGGCGGTATTTCGGCCAAGGGCATCACCCCGACCGATCGTGCGGGCAACCCGCCGGTGCGCATTGTTGAAACACCGAGCGGTATATTAAACGCTGTTGGGCTGCAAAACCCTGGTATCGACGCCTTTTTAGAAACCGAGCTGCCTTGGATGCTGGAGCAGGGCGCGACGGTGATCTGCAACATCTCAGGCAATACCATTGAGGAATTCTGTGGGATGGCCCAAAAGCTGGATAACAGTGGTGTGGCTTTTATCGAGGTCAATGTGAGTTGCCCCAATGTACATGCGGGCGGCAAGGTGTTTGGCAGCAACCCTGAGAGCATTCTGGCTGTGACACAGGCGGTGCGTGGCTGTACCAAGAAACCGATCATGATTAAGCTTTCTCCTAATGTTGCGGATATCGCCGAAATGGCAGTTGCCGCGCAGGAGGGTGGAGCGGATTCAGTTTCGCTGATCAATACCATCACTGGTATGGCAATTGATGTTAACACCCGCAGGCCGGTGCTTGGCAATATGACCGGTGGAATGTCCGGCCCTGCGGTTCGACCGGTAGCGCTGCGTATGTGCTACCAGGCGGCGCAGGCTGTTTCTATCCCTGTGGTGGGAATGGGCGGCATTATGACCGGTGAGGATGCTGTGATGTTCCTGCTTGCGGGTTGCACCGCGGTGCAGGTGGGGACGGCGAACCTGGCTGATCCAATGGCCTGTGTTCGCATCATAGACGAGCTTGATGATTATATGAACCGTAAGGGCATCAAACGGGTAGAAGAACTTGTGGGCGCCCTTATCACTGAATAACCGGAGGAACCATTTATGACAAGAGAAGAAAAAATTAAACTTTTAGAGGATGCTCAGGTGCTTCAAACCGGACATTTTCGCCTCACCTCAGGTCGGCATTCTGATAAGTACATGCAGTGCGCCCGCGTTTTTGAAGACGCAAAATATGCCGAACCCATTTGCAAGGACATTGCAGACGCATTCCGCGATGAAAAGATCGATTTGGTTATAGGCCCCGCTATCGGCGGCGTTATCATTACCTATGAGGTCGCGCGGCAGCTGGGTGTTCGCAACATCTTTGCTGAGCGTGAGAACGGTGTTATGACACTGCGCCGCGGATTTGCCGTTGAGCCGGGCTCACGCGTGTTGGTGGTGGAGGATACCATCACGACCGGTGGCTCGGTCAAGGAGGTCATTGCGCTTGTCAAAGAAAAGGGCGGTGTAGTAGTGGGCGCTGGCTCGGTGGTTGATCGTTCCAATGGTACCGTTGATTTCGGCGTACCGTTGCACGCGGCGGTATCGATGGAGGTTATCTCCTACGAGGAGGCTGACTGCCCGTTATGCAAACAAGGCCTGCCAGTAATTAAGCCAGGTAGCCGCGTATTTAATAAGTAGCATCAAAGTACCCCCGGTGAAAACCGGGGGTACAGCTATCTCTAACCAAAGTTAGCACTCTGTGTAAATAGAGTGCCTACATCAAGCAATAGCTCCCCAGCGGGAGCTATTTTTTTGTTGTCACATGCAGTGCAGCATGGCTTGCACCAGAAATAATACTGCAGATCAGTTGCGAAAGCCGTTCCAATGGCACCTGCTCTTCATCTTCCAGCCACGATTCCAGAATGGATACGGTACCCGACGCTATAAAGTCCATAAAGCACAACAAAAGATGCGGGTCAATGTCGCTGCGGTTTTGAAGTTGTTCTCCCCACATATCTCGCAGACGGGTACGAAAATTAAAAACGAGGTGCACATGCTCGCCTGATTCTATTAAAAGTTTAAAAAACGGTTGATCGCTTTGGATTTCCCGGAATAATTTTTCAAAGAATGGTGCCGGATTTTCAAGGCCGTTCCAAATGTTATTTTTATCGATGAGCGCAAATAACCGCTCTAAAAATTCATCTTCCAGATCTCGCAACACGGAACCAATATCTGCATAATGGTTATAAAAAGTTTTTCGGTTAACATCAGCTAAATCGGTTAATTCACTAATAGAAATTTTCGCAACAGGTTTTTCTTTCATGATGGTAAGAAGGGCTGACTTAATTGCAAATTTTGTTTTTCGACAGCGTCGATCATCCTTATTAGTAGATATTCCTGACATAATATGCCCCTTTCTCCACAGAAAACATATAGAATGTGTAATAATATCCAAATGCTGTTTAAAATGACCGTTGTATTATTCCCAAATGTATAATAATATACGTTAGTGTAAAAGTCAATAGATGAGTAATAAATTGGGAGAGAAGATTTATGGTTACCATTCAAAAATCGATGGTTGACCGCTTAATTAGCTTTATTGTCAGGCGGAGAAACTACATCGAGAAGTTTTTTATCCTGATGGTCGTTATTTCTGCGGTCTTAAGCCTTATGGTCAGGGTGAATTATGATTTGACCAAATATTTACCGGCGTGGGCCCCAACCAAGCAGGGAATTGACGTGATGGAAGCTCAATTTGGTTATCCGGGCACCGCGCGGGTGATGATTAAAGATGTTACTATTTATGAGGCGAAGCTCTACAAAGAAAAAATAGCCAAGATTGAAGGTATTGACAGCGTTTCGTGGGCCGATACGGCTACCGATATTTACACCTCACAGGCCTTTTTGCAGGCGGCAGACATTGAAGATTATTATAAGGACAACTGCGCTGTCTACGATGTGCTCTTTAAAGAGGGCGATTCCGACCCGGACTCCTATGCTGCCATCGACGAAATACGCAGAATGTTCGGGGATAAATGCAGCATCTCCGGTCCAACGGTAGAAAACAAAACCGTTAGTGTAAATATGGCCCGGGAAATGCCACGCATCCTGACGGTAGGTGTGCTGTTCATCATTTGCATATTGACACTCACAACCAATTCGTGGTTTGAACCGGTGCTCTTTATGATAACGATGGGAACGGCTGTTATCATCAACACCGGCACGAACATCATTTTTGGCACTATTTCGTTCATTTCCTCAAACGCAGCGGCACTGTTGCAAATCGCGGTTGCAATGGATTACTCAATATTTCTGCTGCACACATTCACAGCAGAAAAAGAAAAGGGAATTGGTATTGAGCAGGCAATGGAAAATGCGCTGCGTATTGCGATGACCTCCATTGTGTCAAGTGCGTTTACAACGGTAATCGGCTTTTTGGCGCTGGCTCTTATGCAGTTTTCTATCGGCTATGATATCGGTATGGTGTTGGCGAAGGGTATTTTGTGCAGTATGCTCACGGTGTTACTGCTCATGCCGGCGTTGATTTTGCGCTGGCAGGGAATTATCGAAAAGCTGCAGCACAAACCCTTTATCCCACCGCTGGATAAGTTTGCAAAGCGGGTGTTCGGCTCGCGTTTTATCGTAGCAGCACTGGTGATAGTCTTAATTGTGCCCTGCTATGTTGCGCAGGGAATGACCCATTATATGTATGGTACTTCGGTGGTGGGCTGCGCCGAAGGAACGCCGACGTGGCAACAGAAAAAAGAAATTGACGATGTGTTCGGGCAAAGCAATATGATTGTGGTGGTCGTTCCGAACAAGGGCAACGTCATTGAGAAACAACTGGCTGATGAACTGGAAGATCAACCCTACATACGCAATGTCACGGCATTATCTACCGCCTTGCCACAGGGCATACCAGAAAACTTTTTGCCAAAAAGTTTGACCGAGAAGCTCCATACCGAGAGCTTTTCACGCATGCTGGTTAACGTGCGCAGTGATACTGAAACCGAGTTGGCCTTTACCTATGATGATCAAATTAAGGCCATCGTCAACCGCTATTATCCTGAGAACGCTTACTTTATCGGGAAAACGCCTGTTGCCAAAGATATCAAGGGCATTATCCTCAAGGATAATAAGGAGGTCAACATGATCTCTATTCTTGGTGTGGCGTTGGTAGTATTTATGGCGTTTGGTTCGTTGGCAATCACACTGGTTGTGTTGGTTCCGATTGAAGTGGCCATCTATGTGAATATGGCACTGCCTTATCTTTATAATGAAAAGCTGGCATTTCTAGGCTACCTGATGGTGAGCAGCATGCAGCTTGGCGCAACAGTGGACTATTCCATCCTGCTGACCAGCAACTATCTTGCCATGCGGCAGGAAGAGCCGGACAAAAAGCAGGCAGCCATCAAAACTATTAGCAAAAGTACCCTTTCTATTATGACCTCCGGCATGGTTCTGACCATCGTCGGGTATGGTTTGAACTTCATGTCTTCGGTACCCACCGTGGTGGACTTAGGGCATTTAATCGGCCGCGGCGGACTGTTCAGCATGGTTTTTGTACTGACGCTGCTGCCGCTGTTGCTGACGCTATTTGACGGCACGATACAACGAGGACGCGCACGCACCCAGCGGCTAAAAGAAGTTCACGCTGGTCTGGCGGCGAAAACCGGAGAAAAGGTGAAGCTGCT
>JAEWNU010000025.1 GCA_023456995.1 Bacillota bacterium | reverse complement strand
AGAGAGGTGTCCTCTAGAGACACCTCTCTTATTTTTTACCACTTGACCGTATGAAAGGAGGAACCCCCCATGCAAAAAGAAGGCCAAATCAGAATCCCGTCGGGTTGCGCAATCTCAGGAGTTATCGACCTGGAAGGCAAACCCATTTCAGGTGATGAGATTATTCGATCTATCTCGACAATGCACGACCGTTCCAATGGTCTGGGCGGCGGTTTCGCCGCGTACGGTATCTATCCGCAGTACAAAAGCCATTATGCTTTTCACGTGTTTTATGAGGATCAATCCGCAAAAGAGACTTGTGAAAAATTCCTTGAACGTCATTTTGACATTGCCAACCTTTCCAAGATTCCGACGAGAAAACACCCCCGCATTACCGATGCCCCTTTAATTTGGCGCTATTTTATGCGACCGCTTGAAAACAAACTTGACCACAGTCAGCTGGACGAAAAGGAATATGTCATGCGC
This sequence comes from Bacillota bacterium, assembly GCA_023456995.1. Taxonomy (GTDB): domain Bacteria; phylum Bacillota; class Clostridia; order Oscillospirales; family Ruminococcaceae; genus Yanshouia. The sequence continues at coordinate 4,791 of JAEWNU010000025.1, read as the reverse complement.
TGCGTCACACGAATTAATACGACGATGCCAGGCGCACATGTCTTTTCCAGCGGAAAAAACATGGGTGTGTTTAAGGCAGTTGGCTACCCCGAAGACGTAGGCGAATTTTACTGTCTTGAAGATTATAAAGGTTATGCGTGGACGGCTCACGGTCGTTATCCCACAAATACGCCCGGTTGGTGGGGTGGCGCACATCCCTTTGCCCTGCTCGATTATTCTGTCGTACATAACGGAGAAATATCCTCCTATGATGCCAACCGCCGTTATATTGAAATGTTCGGCTATAAATGCACACTCCTCACCGACACCGAGGTAATTACCTATGTTATCGACTACCTTGTACGGCGCAAAAAGCTCTCGTTAAAAGAAATGGCAAGTGTCATTGCGGCTCCGTTCTGGAGTACAATCGCTGCAAAGCCCCCGGCAGAGCGTGAACAGCTAACCTATCTTCGCAACACTTTTGCCAGCCTATTAATGACCGGCCCATTTTCGATTCTTGTTGGATTTGACGGCGGGTTAATGGCATTGAACGATCGCCTTAAGCTACGTTCGATGGTCGTAGGCGAACGTGGCAGCCGTGTCTATATTGCCAGTGAGGAATGCGCCATCCGCGCAATTGAACCCGAGCTTGATAAGTTCTGGTCACCCAAGGGTGGCCAACCCGTTATTTTCAAATGCAAGGAGGATTCCGTATGTACGCTTTAGATTTTGCTTCTAACTTTGAAGTTGTGCGCAGTGAAAGCCGCTGTACGCTGTGTGGTAAATGTGTTAATGAATGCAGTTACGGCGTACACCAATTTACAGCCGATAAAAAAGCACTCTCAGAAAACAACAGTAAGTGCGTCAACTGTTACCGCTGCGTGGCAACCTGCCCCACAAAGGCCATTAAAATCATTCGCAACCCGCAGGCTGTCAACATCAGCAGCAACTGGAGCGCGAATAATATGCGTGAAATTTATTTGCAGGCGGCCACGGGCGGCGTACTGCTTTCTGGCATGGGCACCACAAAAAACTATCCACTTTATTGGGATAAACTACTAATCAACGCTGCGCAGGTTACAAACCCTTCCATCGATCCCCTGCGCGAGCCCATGGAAACCCGCACATATCTAGGGAAAACCTCGGTTAATATTCGTCGAGATGCAGCCGGCAACCTGATCAACACCCTGCCGCCACACCTGACACTTGACACCCCAATTATGTTTGCAGCCATGAGCTATGGCGCCATCAGCTACCCGGCGCATGAAGCACTGGCAAGAGCCTCAACTGATTTGGGTACTTATTACAACACCGGCGAAGGCGGTTTACACCATGATTTGTACCAGTATGGCGACCATACGATCGTCCAGGTGGCATCAGGCCGTTTCGGTGTCCATCGCAAATATCTGGAAACCGGTGCAGCTATCGAAATTAAAATTGGTCAGGGCGCAAAGCCGGGCATCGGCGGACATCTGGCCGGAACCAAAAACATTGGGGATATCTCTAAAACACGTATGATTCCCGAAGGTACCGACGCCATCTCCCCTGCGCCCCACCACGATATTTACTCTATCGAAGATTTGCGCCAGCTCGTCTATTCCTTAAAGGAGGTTACCTCCTACAAAAAGCCGATTATCGTTAAGATTGCCGCCGTCCATAATGTAGCTTCTATTGCAAGCGGCATTGCACGAAGCGGCGCCGACATTATTGCGATAGACGGCTTGCGCGCAGGCACCGGCGCTGCCCCCACACAGACGCGAGACAACGTCGGCATTCCGATTGAACTTGCACTTGCCGCCGTTGATGCCCGCCTACGTGAAGAAGGCATCCGAAATGAGGTTTCCATCATCGCCAGCGGTACGATTCGCAATAGTGCTGATGTTATTAAGGCCATTGCCCTTGGTGCAGACGCTGTCTATATTGGCACCGCTGCGCTGATTGCCATGGGCTGCCACATGTGCCACAGCTGCCACACCGGAGGTTGCAACTGGGGAATCTGTACCCAGACCCCTAAGTTGACCAAACGCCTAAATGCCACTGAGGCACACCGTCAATTAGTCAATCTTATCGAAGGATGGACGCATGAAGTTAAAGAAATGATGGGCGGTATGGGCATTAACTCCATCGAAGCGCTACGTGGCAATCGCCTAATGCTTCGGGGAGTCGGACTAACAGACGCCGAGCTTAAAATTCTTGGCGTACAACATGCCGGGCAATAAGAACGGAGGATACTGCTATGAAAATTGATGCGCATAATATGGATCAAACGCTTTTAAATCAGGCCATCCGCCGCGCACCGGGAGGAAATATTGAATTAGTAGGCTGTCTGGGCCAGCGTTTTATTGGCGCGGGCATCTCCGACAAAATAGTTCATATTAACGGTGTTCCAGGTAACGCACTAGGTGCCTATATGGACGGTGGTACGATCATTGTCGATGGAAACACACAGGATGCCACTGGTGATACCATGAACGACGGGCTTATCGTAATCAATGGCTCATCAGGCGATGCTACCGGTTATTCGATGCGCGGAGGCGCTATCTTCGTTAAGGGCAACGCAGGTTATCGCGCCGGTATTCACATGAAAGCCTATCAGGACAAAATTCCGCTGTTAGTCATAGGCGGATCTGCAGGCAGCTTCTTGGGCGAGTATCAAGCCGGTGGGCACATTGTCGTATTGGGCCTTGGTTGTGAAGGACACGTTCCATTCGGCTATTTTTGCGGTACTGGCATGCACGGCGGTAAAATATTCATCCGCTCGATGCAGCCATTGACCAATCTGCCTCCACAGGTGCTGGCTTCCGACGCATCTGATGAGGATATGCAGGAGATTATGCCCTACATCACCGAATACTGTGATCGGTTTAATATTTCTATCGAATCAATACTCCCCTATCACTTTTATGTGCTAACCCCTAATGCTAAAAGCCCCTACAAAAGACTTTACGCTATCAACTAAAATCCCCTATATCGTCAAAGCCGCGTATTTACAAATGCAAATACGCGGCTTTGATTTTACGTTTTGTATAACAATAAACGTTTTTTGACAGTCAAATCAATTAAGATAATGTCACCCTTCTGGCTAGACCTAAATCGTCAGGTGACTAAATAACAATACCGATTTTATATCATAGCGAGAAATGCAATAGTCATGTTGTGTCATCGTTTTTTTGTTGAATTCATTTAAAACTTATTAAAGCTTATCACTTCGTCAAGCTTTTTACGTTGCTTTTCTCGCAAAACATCATCCGCCATTGCATACCCCAGTGCTACCACCAGGCGGATGCGGCGTGTCTTAGGTATGCCAAGCAGCATTTTTAGCTTACGCTCGTTAAACCAGCCCAATATACAGCTGGAAAGCCCTAAATCTTCGGCAGCCAACACCAGATGACCTATTGAAAGGCCCAGATCAATGCCCGAAAATTTTTGATTCTTAAGCGATTCGCCAACCTTAGCCGTTAGATTTTGCTTTCCCTCAATTGCGACAACAAAAGCGGTGGCCTTACCCGTAAATTTATTCATCCCAGAATCCTGCAGGCATTGTGCCACCTGTTCCACTCGCTGTGGCTCATCCACTGCTATATAACGCCATGGCTGGCTATTACAGGCTGAGGGCGACAGTGCAGCCGCTTGAAGAATATCTATCAGCTTTTCCTTTTCTACAAACCGCGCGGGGTCAAAATTTCGACAACTTTGCCGATGTCGAATCAAAGATAATAAATCGCCCATGTTGCTCCCCCTTTAATTGTCTGAAATCAAATATTGTCATTTAACGACTGGTTCCCAAAAAATATACCGAAACCAGCCCTGGACCGGTATGGCTGCACACCACAGGACCAATAGAGGCTATCTGTATTTCTTTTGGAGAAAAGCGATTTCTAATTATTTCTGCAAGCATCTGTGCCGCATCTGCAGCCTCCGCGTGCCCGATGAAAATCATCTGCTCTGAAACATCGGCGCCTAACTCTCCAATTTTATCAGCAAGTGCTTCAATAGACTGCTTGCGCCCGCGCACCTTAGCCGCAGGAATCAAATGGCCTTCATTATCAACATGTAAAATTGGCTTGATGCCAAAGGCTGTTCCAACATGTGCAGTGAGTGCATTCACCCTGCCACCACGGTAAAGATACATTAAATCATCCACCGTAAACCAGTGACAAAGTTTTAGTATATGTGCACGTACCCAGTCGGCAACCTCGCTGAGGCTAGCGCCGTTTTGCTTTTTCATTGCTGCTAGACAAGCCAGCAATCCTTCGCCCATCGAGGCAGCCAGGGTATCTATGACCACAATTTTTCGCAATGGATACTGTTCTTTAAGCTGCTCCGAAATTATAACAGCCGTACCAAACGTACTGCTCAGGCCAGATGAAAACCCCAGATATAAAATATCTTCTCCGCGCTCTAGGATCGGTATGAAAGCTTCTTCAAACTGGTTTATATTTATGGCCGTGGTAGTCGAGACATGACCTTCCCTAAGCATCTGGTAAAAAGCTTCTGAAGAGAGCTCTCGGTTGTCGGGGTAGTTATAGTATTCCTTATCCCCAAATGAAAACCGCATCGGTATTACGGTGATATTAAATCTATCAATCAGCTCCGGGGTCAAGTCAGCGGTAGATTCGGTAACAATACAAAACTTATCCATCATCAAAGCCCTCTTCCTGATATTGTTTTTATGATAATCAAATGTCAGTTTTTCGCATCAAAAATATTTACTATTATTATAACATTAGAAATATGTTAACAAAAGGTATTTATGTAACAATTAAGTAAATAAAAACAGACACCCCCGCTATTGCAGGGATGTCTGTAAAG
>JAEWNU010000024.1 GCA_023456995.1 Bacillota bacterium | reverse complement strand
CTGTAACTCTTTTTGAAAACGATAAAGCAGACGCTCTTTTTATAGTAGTACTGTTAAGTGCCTTTTTAAACACCAAAAAATATTATATCTTAAGGGGCTTCCGCCTAGCTGGCGAAAGCCCCTTGTTTTTGTAAGGACTTATTTATTCTAATGGTTCTTTCAGAAGCGGGCTGTCAGCTTCAAGCTTTTCAACAGACAAGGCCTTATCTGAAATAACATACTGGCTCAGATTCCGGGTACGTACTAAGAAGCCACCAGATTCCACATTGTAGTCTGCTCCAACATCATACAGCGTCCGGTTAATGTTGCGGTAAAGGTAGCTGCCCGGCTCAGCCGGTAAAAACAGCGTACCATAGTGGCGAAAATAGTCCCCGTTACCGTTAAAAAACAGCAGCGTTGCATCCGGATAACGCTCCAGCACTGCATCGTCATAATCGCAGTTTGCACCAAGTGTCAGGTCGTCCTGTCCTTCAGTATCCACCGTAAAGGTTGCACCGTCAAACACCTCAAACTCAAATTCCCACGCATCGTCCTCGGCGGTATCACCCTTTATTTCCTTATCGAAATAATATCGATGCTGTCTTCCGTAAATTACATCCCGCTCAAAATCGGCCGTAGCCGCTGCGGCATGAACGCAGGCAGCCGCCGCCAGTGCGGCACACAATACGACTGCCAATACCTTTCTTCGCATTGCAATCCCTCCCGATATAATTCATTATACTACTTATTTAAACAGCTCTGCAAGTCCGTCCTTAATCACTTTAAAAACTCTTACAATGCGAGCGCCAACGGTACTTTCTGCCTCCTCCTGTTCAGCGGAGGGTTGTTCATCTTCTTCGGGCAGTTCAATTTCATGCGTTCTCATGATGATTTGCAGACTGCGTGGCGGTGCATTTTTGCTAGAAGTCAGAGACACCTTATCGGCTGAGGTATCAATATCCAGCACACCGAAATCGTCATCCAACCGGTGCCATTCATCTCTTATAATATTTGAGATTGTCTCGCGATTTGCCTGTAAGTTGTCAGTTTTATGAAGTACCCCCAACAGGTCGTTGAGCATCTGCGTAATACCCGCAATGCTGACTTGAGCTCCCTCGTTTAACAGGTCGCTGCTGTCGGAAAGCATCGTATCCACTGAGTCGAGCATGCCGCGGGTATCCTTCATTAAATCGGCCGCGTCATCCATTACACGTGAGGTTTCTTCCAGAATGTCCTCCATCTCTCCAGATAGTGCATAGATATCGCCAATGCTTCCGCCGATACTGCCGGAAAGTTTCTCGCTATCTGCGACCATGCCACTCATTGTGGCGTTGATGGTTTGCAGTTCTTGGAGCATGGCGCCAGCTGCCTGTTTAACTACATCATCTGAGGCGCCGTCTGCCTTGCCCGCAAGCGACTCAATTTCTTTAACCGACGATTCTACCCGCTTGACATAGCTGGCAAAGGCCGAGGAGTCCACATAATACAGCGCGGTTTCCAGTTCGCCGGTGAGCAGCGCAATTTCGCTCACCAGTTCCTGTTTTCTTGCTGAAGAAGTGCTTTCGTCTTTAAACTCGAGAATGGCAATTTTCAGCTTGCTCATCAGTTTGTAGATATCTTCGACATCCCCGCCCATTTTACCCATAATCTCTGCAATAGATTTTGCGTTGTTACCCATGCCGCTGACGGCATTGGATAGTTTAGCATCACCTAAAAATTCGGCGTAATTGTTGAGCTCTTTTTCCATTTCTTTGAGCGAACTGCGCAGTTTAGAAACACTCTGCGTCACACCGTCAGAATCCTTATCCATCGCTGCACGCGCTTGGTCGAGCTTATTGAGCCCCTGAATAGTGGTGCCCATTCCGCCGGACATCGCCGAAAGCATATCAAGAATATCAGCTACTGTCTGATCCATTGCATTGCTGGCATCTTCAATATTGGTTTTATGCTCTTTCATCTCGGAGATATCGTCAAGCTGTGACATTGTCGCGGGCATCATTGCCAGAATTACGCCCTGCGTTTCAAAACTGTCGCTTCCGATCTGAAAGCTGAATTCGCCCTCTCTTTTGGGCATCGCAATGAAGAACGCCATTTGATATGAGCCAAATGATTGGAACTGTGCCCCTTCAGCAGAAAAACTGGTGTTTTTACTGGTGTCAGACGCCATTCCGCACACCAGAATAAAATTGTCCCTGTAATAAGCGTTTGCATTTGGGTTGGGGGTTGCGGTAACATCGACAGTTATCAGCCCCGATGCCCCCGCCAGCTTATCGGCATGCGCAGGCACCCCGTTGAGTTTATAACTGACATCAACAGTCCACGGCAGCGTATCAAACGTTTGTTTTTGTGGTACAACTTCATAATAAAAACGATTGTCTGCACCGCTATCGAGATTCCATGTTACGCCCTTGTCGCTTTGCTCAGGTGCATCGAGCGTACTCATATTGGTCACCGAGGAATAGTTGCCATAATCTTTAAACTGTGTGTTACCGTTTAAATCACAGCCCTTGACAATGCTATAGTTATCCAATGCGCCATAATAATCTAACATTAAATAAGCCGTCTCATCCACCACAACCTTGGGTGCTGCTGCCTGGGTGTAAGTAGTCGGAAAAACCGCAAGCATGCACAGAGCAAGCGCGGCCGATATTGTCTTTTTTGCGATACGCATAAAATTATCTTTCCTCCTGCGGTTTTAGGTTTTTACGATAGGGGCTGCGCCAAATGGCACCAACCAGCAGCTTCACCTTTTCTCCGGTTTTCGCCGCCAGACCAGCGTGAACTTCTTTTAGCCGCTGGGTGCGTGCGCGTCCCCGTTGTATCGTGCCGTCAAATAGCGTCAGCAACAACGGTAGCAGCGTCAGCACAAAAACCATGCTAAACAGTCCGCCGCGGCCGATTAAATGCCCTAAGTCCACCACGGTTGGTACCGAAGACATGAAATTCAAACCATACCCGACGATGGTCAGAACCATGCCGGAGGTCATAATAGAAAGGGTACTTTTGCTAAT
>JAEWNU010000023.1 GCA_023456995.1 Bacillota bacterium | reverse complement strand
ACCTTTTTAGACGATACCAGAGACATTTATTTTTTCCTCCTGTTTGTATACATTTACATCTTAGCATTATATCACAATTTTAACAAAAATACTATTAAAAACTTATGAATTCAAAGCCTTTTCAGGCAGAATCTGAGATGATCGGCAGACACAAGCGTAAATTCAATACCGAGATAGTTTCCCTCAAAAGCTTGTGTGCAAGCCGAGCCATGTAAATGACCATAAAAGCACCGTTTGACACCATATTCCAGAAGTAAATCAATAATACCGCCTGAAATACCGTTGCCGAAAACCGGTGGATAGTGCAAAAAGACGACCGGCTCAAGCCCTGTTAGCTTAGCAGCCTCCAACGAGGCTTTCAGCCTTCCCTCTTCGCGCGCGGTCACCTTCTGGTCGTGGGGCGTAGAATCCTCCAGCATCCAGCCTCGGGTGCCGCAAATTGCAATATCTCCGAGCGCAACACAGCTATTATGGAGAATAGACAACGTACTTAAACCCCGGCTTTCAAAAAAAGCCTCCATTTTACGGCGGCTATTCCACCAATAGTCATGGTTCCCCTTTAAAATCACTTTTTTGCCCGGAAGCGCATCGATATATTCAAAATCGGCGCCAGCTTCCTGCAGTGTCATTCCCCAGGAAATATCCCCAGCCAATACAACAGTATCTGAATCCGACACTTGTGACTTCCAGTTTTCCGTTATTTGCTCAACATAATTTTTCCATCCTGGAAAAATATCCATTGGTTTATCACAGGCAATGGAAAGATGAAGATCGCCTATCGTAAAAATTGACATATGGCCTCCTGTCGGAATAATCTAAACCGTGCGGCAGATACTGTTTTTAGCTTGATTTAAGGAGGTGAAATTTATGGAGGAAAGAGAACTAAAAAACAACATCTATTGTGATGTCGTCAATTGTGCTTATAATGATGACCTTTGTCATTGCACCGCTCCTATGATAGAAGTAGGCATAAAATCTGCTAACAGCTGCACGGCAAGCTGCAGCGGCGAAACACAATGTGCCACGTTCCGGCCCAAAACGCCGTATAGAACCGGTTATGATGCCATTTAAGCAAGTATATTTTATTTCGGACAATCGATGCCGAGCGTTCAAATTACCGTTATGCGGTTTTTGAACGCTTGGCATTTTTATAAGAAAACCAGCTATTTTATATTTGAAGCAAATGCTTCGATTTCCTCTGGCATTTCACTAGGCAGAATAACCTTTGAAAACCGTATTTTTTTATTTTCAAGTGCCACAATGCTTTCGGGAACTGGCACGCCGGTATTTTTTGCAAGCATTCTGACCGCTGCAAACTCGTCAGCAGGTTGTGCGACGTCCAACGCCTTTAGTACACTGCCAGCGAACTTAAAAGGTGAAGCAGTTGAAACAATGACTGAGGGCAGTGTATCGCCAGTTGCTGCCTTATAGTCGTCATAAACGCCCAGTGCAACGGCAGTGTGTGGATCGACGAGATAGCCGACATCGTCCAATGTCTTTTTAATGACAGCCTCACATCTTACGTCGTCGATATAACCGCCCCAGAAATCCTCGGCCAAGCGCACTTTCATTGCGTCGTCAATCGCATAGCGACGCTCGGACGAAAGCTTCTCCATCATGTCGCGAACACGATCGCTGTCGCGGTCGGTCAGCTCAAACAACAGACGCTCTAGGTTGGAGGAAACAAGAATATCCATCGAGGGCGAAAGGGTGGTGAAAAACTCGCGATTGGCGTCATATACGCCGTCGTTGATGAAGTCAGTCAATACGTTATTGCTATTGGAAGCGCAAATCAGTTTGTTGACCGGCAGGCCCATCTTCTTGGCGTAATAACCCGCCAGGATATTTCCAAAATTACCAGTTGGCACAACAAAGTTCACGGGGTCACCCTGCTTAATGCATTCGCATCCAACCATATCGGCGTAAGCAGAGAAATAGTAGACTATTTGCGGCACAAGGCGTCCCCAGTTGATGGAATTGGCTGAAGAAAACACCGTGTTGCGTACAGCTAGACGCTCGATGATCTTCTTATCAGTAAAAATCTTCTTAACCTCAGTCTGGGCATTGTCAAAATTACCTTCAATTGCATAGACTGCTACGTTTTCGCCCCGCTGAGTTGCCATCTGAAGCTGCTGCATCGGGCTGACACCCTCGTTGGGATAAAAAACAGCAATCTTAATGCCCTTGACGTCACAAAAACCTTCCAGCGCTGCCTTGCCGGTATCGCCGGAGGTCGCCACCAGAATCATAATCTGTTTGCCACCCAGTGCGCGCTTTGCAGCCGGAACCATCAGCCGCGGCAGCAATTGCAGCGCCATATCCTTAAAGGCGCAGGTGGGACCGTGCCAAAGCTCCAGCACAAAACGTCCATCCGACAGGTCAGCAAGTGGCGCCGCCCAATCCTCTTCATACACGCCGTTGGTGTAAGCGCCATTCACCGCTGAGTTCAATTCCTCCGAGGAAAAATCGGTTAAAAACAGCGAGAGCACCTGCTCGGCTCGATCAGGATATTCCTTTTCCAGCAAATCGGTCAGCCATGCTTCGTCCACACTTGGCAACATGCCGGGAACATAAAGTCCGCCCTCCGGAGAAATACCATTGGCAATTGCAAAGGAAGAGGATACCGAAAGCGTTTTATCTCTTGTGCTGGTGTACTGCATAATCTTCCATCCTTTCGGGTTAGCCGCAAGGCCTCCCTGTGTTCATTAATTATTGCGATGTCGCTTCAAATGCATCGGTCAGATGCATAATATCTAAAACTGTAAAGTCGTTTTTTGACTTTGTAACAATCGACACGACGTCAAACCGGGGCTGTAGATCGCCGGGGTGGGTCTGAATATATTGCAGCGTGGCCTTGATGAGCTTCTTCTGCTTTGCGGATGTCACCGCCTCCGCCGGGGTAGCCAACATGCTTGCAGCACGGGTTTTAACCTCAATAAATGCCAGGATATCTCCTTTTTGCGCAATGATATCAACCTCGCCAAAACGAGTATGAAAATTAGTCTCTAAAATTTGATATCCTTGCATTTTAAGATATTCTGCTGCGAACTGTTCGCCTAACGCCCCATTTGGTGTCATATGTTCACCGCCTTACGGTTAGATGTTGATATCGGCCTAAATATGACTATGTAGGGTTTTTAAAAAGGATTGGCGGTGCTCCTGTGTAACGCCGTGCCGTGCAATCGCCTCATAATGTTCCTTAGTAGGGTATCCTTTATGCTTTTCAAAGCCGTATTGCGGATATCGTTCGCCCAGCTC
>JAEWNU010000022.1 GCA_023456995.1 Bacillota bacterium | reverse complement strand
GTTTAGACATCATGAAGATCAATCTAAGGATGAAAAGCAAAAAAAATCCTACCCCGAAAAATCCTATCAAAAAGAAACGTATCAATTTTCGCGATTTGAAAATATCATCTCAATTAATTATTGGTTTTGTTGTTATAATCTTGCTGAAGATTGCCATTGGCAGCCTTGGTATTTTAGGCATGTACATGATCAGCACAGAGGATAAATCTTTGTATGAGCAGCAGACAAAGCCATTGGTATACATCTCAAAAATGGTTGAAACGGTACAGCGGATACGCTCCGAGGTCAGTTACGCTATTATTAATAATACAAATCACTCAGAGGTCGTCGGCGTTGAACAGAGAATAACAGAATATAATCAGCTGTTCTTGGAAAATCAGCAGAATTTTTTGAATGCTGTAGGCACTGGAGCAGGTTTTGACATGATAAATGAAGTAGCTGCACTTTATGCTACGGATTTTTACCCCCAATTTGAACAAGCGATGGAATATATCGATAAGGGGGATGTTCGCAATGCAAAGATTAATTTGGTTGTAGGAATCAGAACAGCGGATAAATTGACGGAAATATTAAATCAGTGTTTTGATCAAAGCAATCTTAATGCGCTGGAAAAGAGCAATTCTAATCAACGATTGTTCCTATTGCTATCTTTGGTGTTGCTCGGTGTAATAAGTTTAGGCGTGCTGATCTCTATCGTACTGTGCATCAGTATTCCTAGAGCTATTGCTAAGCCTTTGAAAGAACTTGTTTACGCTGCTGATCAATTTGCGCATGGCAAGTTGAATGAAACAATTGCATACGAATCCAAAAATGAGATGGGTCAACTAGCGGCTTCATTGCGTTCGGTATTCTTAACTTTGCAAAGCATCGTGAGTGAGATCTCTCTTTATCTGGTTAATATTTCGGAAGGAGATTTGTCCATACCTGCGCTGCAGAGTTATGAAGGCGATTTTGCGCCAATTTCTTCTTCCGTCAATAAAATACTTAATTCAATGAATTCGCTTTTCGAAGTAATTCAGAATTCCGCCATGCAGGTCAACAATGGTTCGGGACAAGTTTCGGACGGCGCACAAATGCTGGCTCAGGGTGCGACCGAGCAGGCAGGTTCGATTCAAGAGCTTTCAGCAGCTACTATGAAAATTTCTGATGAGGTTACCCATAATACAGAACGTGTTAACCAAATGTCAGAACATATAGCCGAGACGACTGCACAGGTTGCTCAATGTAATGTGCAGATGCAGCAGATGTTGTCGGCTATGAATGACATTAAGATGTCGTCGGACGAAATTTCTAAAATTATCAAGGCAATTGACAGTATCGCTTTCCAGACCAATATATTGGCGTTAAACGCGGCGGTGGAAGCGGCGCGAGCAGGGGAGGCTGGTAAGGGCTTTTCTGTTGTAGCGGACGAGGTTCGCATGCTTTCCACCAAGGCTGCCGAGGCCGCCAAGCAAACGGCCAAACTCATTGCGGGTTCCATAGATAAAGTCACAATCGGGTCAAATATTGTAGATAATACGGCGGATGCCCTTGGTGAAATATCCTCTAAAATGGAAAATATCAACGCCGCGGTAGCTCAGATTAAACAGGCGTCTGAGAAGCAGACCACGGCGATATCGGAAATAACGTTGGGCGTCGAACAGGTTTCACAGGTGGTACAGAGTAGTTCCGCAACCGCTGAGGAAAGTGCAGCTGCCAGCGAAGAACTTTCTGCTCAGGCGGAAATGCTTACAAAAGAGGTATCTAAATTTAAACTGCGCGAAGTTGTGCAACAAATCATTTAATTCAGTCAATATGGTGCACTTAATGCCCTAACGCATCCTAGGATGCATGGCCTGCTTTAACACCATTTACTCGGAGTATCTAAGCTTTAAAATTAATTTCTAATGTGTTTTATAAATTAAACCTATCCTATGGGATGGGTTTAATTTATTGTGGTATTTGGTATTAGTATAGGGTGACAATAAGATGAACCCTGTGCTGCATATTGAGTTGTTTGTAAGCACGCTGTTATTGATTGGCAATGGTTTAATTACGGATATTATTGGCTTTGCATTCGTGCTGTTTGGCGATTCAATAGTTTCAAAACGCAAAACAGTTGCATTGATTTGCATTTCCCTACGAGAAATAACCACAGGATAAATTCTATGGTTATTTTTGCCCAAAAAGCAAAATAGTGATATTATTAAGTTGTATCGTAAAAAGGCAAAACACTGAGGAGGGCAACATGTCGGAGATCATATTAGAAAGACTGGTTTTAAGGCCGGTTGTCTTGACCGATGCACAGGCTATTTTTGAATATTCCAGCCGGCCATCAGTTGGTCCTAATGCTGGATGGAAACCACATGAGTCGATAAAAGAGACCTTGGACATTATGAATCTAATGTTTCTGGAGCAGGAGACGGTCTGGGGAATTGTGATAAAAAAAACAGGGGAATTGATCGGTACCATCGGGCTGATCGCTGACCCAAAGCGAGAGAATTCTTTAGCTAAAATGGTGGGGTATGCCATATCGGATTTACATTGGGGCAGGGGTTATATGACTGAGGCTGTACGCGGTGCTATTCAGCATGGTTTTGAACGGTGTAGTCTTACGATCATATCGGCTTACTGCTACCCTGAAAATGTACGTTCTAGACGTGTGATAGAAAAGTGTGGTTTTGTCTACGAGGGCACGCTGCGTCTAGCGGAGCAATTATTTACGGGCGAGGTTCGAGATAACATGTGCTTTTCGCTGACAGCGGCGCAGCATAAAGAAACGGGCGCATCAGTGTGATGCGCCCGTTTAATATCTTTTTTGGGGCATTATATAGCAAACTTAATCAGACGGGGGCAGACTAATAAAATCCAGCATCCGCCGGGCCTCTTCTCTAGATTTATAAAATATAACGCTATTATAGGGTTCCATAATCGTTTTCCATTTCTGCCCTAGTGCAAGCAGCTGTGAAAAATTCCTCAGGCTGTCCGCGACCAAAGAGCAGGTACCAGTTTTGTCGATGTAGCAGATCGGGGCGGCAACATCAAGATCGGTTCTATTTCCGATGGTCCCAAATAGTCCGCCCAAGCTATCGGTCGCAAAAACATCAACCATGGGAACAGAGTAGAAATTAATTACGGGTGTGTAATCTTCAAAAATGAAGTGGATATCACACTCGTCAGCATATTTTTGATAATCATCATTTTTATCTTGAATATCCATGGCGTATATGGTCGTACCGGCGGGGATAACCTCTACATCCTTTGCAATAAAACCGATGCAGCCAGTATTATCCGACATATCTAAATAGATTTTTTTCATATCAACTTCCCAAATAAAAACGGCTGTTAAACTTAAACTGGGGCAAACTTGCTGTATTTATTCCTTGAAGTAGTAGCCTTTTTGTGGATTGAAAACATAACCGTTAGCCAATAACACATGCACAGACGCAATATTTTCTGGTTCTGGCTGAACAATAATTTGAGCTTCGCTTTGAATTGCCTTAATCATTTTGGTCAGCAGTTGAACAATTTGCTTGCCATAGCCTTTTCCCAGATAGCACTCATCACCGATCATATAATCAATACTGAACAATTCATCGCGCCGCTCTACGTGGTACCAGTCCTCAAGCGATTGCGCATCAAAACAGTCGTAATACTGGCAAAAGCCAATCGCAACGTCATCAGCCATGACAATGAAGTGATGAATCCATGAAAAGCTGCTATGCCGAGCCGTAATTTCATCAAGCCACGCGCTTGCGTCATGGTACCATCTGAGTATGTAATCTTTAGAAAGCCACAAAGCTAACAGTGACAAATCACTATTTTCTACAGATCGAAAGGTGATCTTGTGCAACATAATATCTGTGCCTCCATTTGATTAACTGGATTTTTAGAAAATATTATACTAATTATAACATTTTCCCCAAATAAAAGGAATTACAAATCTTAATACTTTTTAGGTTGAAATCCTCAGGTAGTCGTTTCCGCTCGAAGCCTCAGATTTTCTGCAATCTAATCTTTTACTTGATTTGATAGTTTTAGTTCCTCACACGATAACTTGTGTTCTTTTACGTATTCCAATACCAGCTG
>JAEWNU010000021.1 GCA_023456995.1 Bacillota bacterium | reverse complement strand
AATCTGCATGTCAATTGTTCGAGATAACAGAATTATAATAAAGATTATAGTTAAGTTGCTTATACGTGGAATTTATTTTCGCATTAATTTAAGTTATATTGCTGATGTTGACGTGAAAATCAGTGAGAAAATATCACCAAAGCATACATAGAACAAGGTAAAACAAAAACAGTGATTCTAACGCTGTTTAAAACGGTTTGCAATAATAAGGCTTTTATGCATCTTGTTTGAAACTGAGGTTTAAGTAGGACTTGTTTTTAAACTGTCGCTTTTTTGAATGGTCAATTTATTGATTATCACACCTGTGCGATAATCAATAAATGTTGCATTTGTAACAATGGTGTGATAAAGTAACTTATGTAACTAGCGAGCGAGGTGATTACAATATACGATCAGGAAAAGCTGTTAAAACTGGTTCAAGTAGCAAAACGCTATTACTTAGAAGACCAAAAACAGAGTGATATTGCGGCGGAACTTGGCGTTTCTCGCCCACTCATTAGCCGGATGTTAAGCGAGGCAAGAAAGCTTGGTGTGGTAGAAATTATCATCCACAGCCCAGGCGAAAAACAGGAAGCGTTGTTGGAACGGCTCTGTAAGATAAGCTCTGTTTCCGCAGGCATTTTAGTGCCGAACGGAGAGGATGATAAATCGACAAATCAGCTTCTTTCTAAAAGTACTTTTCAGCTGTTGGATGAAATTCAGGCCAAGCGAATTGGCGTTGGATGGGGACATTTTATCGGCCAGATGGTTTCTTATTTAGAAGAAACATCTTTGCCGGATAACAGTGTGGAGCATATTTGTCCGCTGGTTGGTAATGCTGGGTTTCCAATTCGCTTTTACCATTCCAGCGAAAATGTACGGGTACTTGCCGACGGGCTAAGGGCTGAACCATATTTTTTGTATCTTCCTGCGTTGGCTGAAAGTTATGAAGAAAAACAGGTTCTTTGTTCTACAGAGTTATATCGTCAGGTGGAGCAACAGTGGGCACGAATGGATACTGCGCTTGTCAATATTGGCAATTTTCCATCGACGCCTGATTTTGCATCGGTGGCGCGGTACGGAAATTTACTTCAACGCCAGCATGCTTGTGGACGTTTATTAGCTTATTTTTATAATGAGCAGGGGCAAATCATTCAATCCGATCACGATTTTGCAATCCAAATTCCTTTAGAAACCTTAAAAAAATGTAGAAATATTGTAGGACTTTGCAGCGCAAATACGAATGTTCACGCACTGAGAGGTGCGCTAAACACTGGTATTTTTACACACATTGTTGCCTGCGAAATTTTAATTGAAGAATTTTTAAACGTTGAAAAATAACATATGTAACAGCGATCTCTTTTTAAAAAGGGATCGCTGTTCTATTTTTTATACTTTTTGCATAGAAATGACCAAGAAAAACTTTGACATATGTAAAATAGATTTAAGATACATTGACTTTAGTAACTATAATGTTATTATTAAGGCACGGAAGTAACACAACTAGAACGAGAGGTGAGGGATTTGACAATCAATCGGGCTATCATCCAAAAGATGCTGATAAATGCTGCTGAAGTGCTGGAGAAAAATGCAGATTGTCTCAGTGAGATTGATTCTCGGTTTGGTGACGGCGATCATGGCATTACGATTAAAAAGATTGCCAAGCTTATTCAGGAAAGAGTTTCGAGCTGGAAAAATGAAAGTATTCCGGAATTTTTGAATAATCTGGGAATGGCTACAATGGAGGTTAAAGGTGGCTCTGCGGGGCCGTTATATGGCACTATGATTAGCGGTCTGGGCGTTCTGCTGAAAGAAGACGAAAGTGAATTAAATGCAGATGGCGTCAAGCGTATGCTACAGGGTAGTCTTGAAGAAATGAGAATAATCACCAAGGCAAAGGTGGGCGATAAAACAATGATGGACGCGCTGATTCCAGCTGTAGAAGCAGCGCAAAAAGCTCAGGGTGACGTATTGGGTATCTGGCAAGCAGCCGCGACTGCGGCGGAGGAAGGTGCAAAAGCCAGCGAGCAGTATATTGCCATGTTTGGCAGAGCAAGAAGCTATAAGGAACAGACCATAGGAACACCGGATGCAGGCGCTTTGTCCACCGCTCTGTTTATTAGAGGGCTGGCGGACGGAATCTAATATTTGAACGGATTCTTTACTAAATAAAAAAACGGAGGGACACTTATGAAAATGAAAAAGTTCATCAACAACCCTGAAAACCTGACCGATGAGCTGCTGGATGGTCTGGTAGCCGCCAACCGCGACCTGCTTTATCGCGGAGAAGAAAACATGATTATCAACAAACAGCTGGAAAATGCTCAGCGCGTGACCATTGTGACACAGGGCGGAGCCGGACACGAGCCCGCTATTTCAGGATTTGTAGGTGAAGGGATGGTAGACATCTCGGTGGTCGGTGATATTTTTGCCGCGCCTGGACCACAAGCCTGTGTGGATGCTATTAAATTGGCGGACAAGGGAAAGGGCGTATTATACATCGTGCTGAATCACGCTGGCGATATGCTCACCGGCAATTTAACAATGAAGCAGTGTAAAAAGCAGGGCCTGAATGTCGTGAAGGTTGTCACCCAAGAGGATGTTTCCAATGCACCCCGCTCTAACGCCGATGACCGCCGTGGTCTAGTCGGTTGCATCCCTACCTATAAGATTGCCGGCGCAGCCGCTGCCGAAGGCAAAATTCTGGAAGAAGTTGCCGCAATTGCGCAGCGGTTTGCCGATAATATGGCAACACTAGCGGTGGCTGCCCGAGGTGCAACCCATCCTTCCACCGGCGCAGCTCTGGCCGATTTAGGTGAAAATGAAATGGAAATTGGCATGGGTCAGCATGGTGAGGGCGGTGGCGGCCGTCAAAAGATGAAAACCGCAGATGAAACTGCTGAAATTATGGTCAACGCACTGATAAATGACATAGGCATTCAAACAGGCGAGAAGGTCATGCTTATCATAAACGGTTCTGGTGCTACAACACTGATGGAACAGCTAATTATTTATCGCAAGCGTGAGCAGGTGCTCAGAGAAAAGAACATCGAAATCGTTGCCAACTATGTGGGCGAGCTGCTAACCGTTCAGGAGCAGGCCGGTTTCCAGATGTTTATGGCACGGATGGACGATGAGTTATTGCGTCTTTGGAATGCCCCCTGCCGTACGCCGTATCTGAAAAAATAGAGGAGTACATACCATGGCAGATAATATTGGAAATAAGGCAGCTCGTGACTATCATCTGGACACAGCACCAAAGCAGTCCGGTTTTTATGTGAAGGGAGCCGCCTATAGCGACTGGGGGATGCAAAATCGGTTAAGTCGGATATTCAATCCGCAGTCTGGCAATACGGTCATGCTGGCTTTTGATCACGGCTACATCATGGGACCAACAGCGGGCCTGGAACGCATTGATTTGGCGATTGAACCTTTGATACCATATGTGGACGTACTGATGGGTACAAAAGGCGCGCTGCGTGCTTGCATTTCTCCACAGGACAGGACGGCAAAGTGTGTTCGAGTTACTTATGATTCTACCGTGCTATTTGATGACATGAGCAATGGCGGTGGTATTGCCTGCGATGTTGAAAATATCATCCGCATGAATGCGGACTGCATGGCAGTACAGACGTTTATTGGGGCGCCAGGAGAGTCCCGATCCTTGGAGTTACTGTGCCGTACAGCTGATGCTGGCACCCGTTACGGAATTCCTACGCTTGGCGTCGTAGCTGTTGGCAAGCAGATGGAACGAACGGAAAAATTCTTTCTCTTGGCAACCCGTGTTTTGGCCGAAAATGGCGCTAATATTGTCAAGAGCTATTACTGCGAAGGATTCGAACGTGTGGCGGCAGCCTGCCCGGTTCCCATTGTAATCGCCGGCGGCAAAAAGTTGCCGGAGCTTGATGCGCTGGAAATGGCTTATTGTGCTATTTCCGAAGGTGCCCGTGGCGTAGATATGGGACGAAACATCTTTCAGTCCGACTGCCCGGCCGGAATGGTGCAGGCTATTCAAAAAGTGGTTCATGGAGGGTATACCCCAAAGCAGGCATTTGAAGTTTATGAGGAAATTAAGAATCATAGCAAATAAAAATGGAGCGCCCCATGAGGGACGCTCCGGCGACCGGTACAAAGTTAAATGACTTTTCATCGTGCGAGGATGAAAAGCCTACTCCATACGGCTCTTTCATGATAACAGACTCGAAATCAAAAATCAAGAAAGTGCCGTGCGGTAAACGCGACTCCAAAATTTAAAAAGTGAGGGTGTTTCGCATGACAGCAAAAAAATATTTTCCAATCGCCTTATTTATCGGCGTGCAGGCGGCTGTTCTGCAGGCTATCGACCAGCTGATTTGCGCGGGCGTATCGCCTCTGGTGGCAGGCGGCGGCTGGATATCCTTTCAGGCATGGGCGATGTATTTCTTAGGTGGTTGTACCATCAAAGGGGGAATGCGTGCATTGATAGGCTACATTATTGGTATGGTGGCATCCATTGCCATTATCTTCAGCGGTGGGCAGTTAGGTAGCCTTGGCTTCTGGGCCATGCCGCTGGTACTACTGGTATTAGTACCAATCATTTTATACTTGGATATTGCCCCGGAGATGATTAGCTTCGTCCCTGCTGTGTTTGTGGGAGCTGGTGTATTTTTCGGTGTGATGTCCTATATACCCGGTGCCGCTTTCGGCAATGCTTTTATTAGTGAACTGGTCTATTGTGTCATCGGTTTGGTGTTTGGCTGGATGACCATTATCTTCCGTGGGTGGTATGAATCAAAGTATGTCAATCAGGTAGCTGTAAAATAGCTGCCACTATAAAATAGGAGGAAAGCGCTATGTCTGCAACTTATATGCACATTGGGATTCCGGTTACAAATAAAAAGCCCGGTATGATACATAATGAGGGTGCACATTTTTGGATGAGTAACCCAGAGGATTATGACTATAAAATTGAATATTTGGCATTTGAAGAGGGTACACCTTTTCCCGAGGAAATTCACCGTGAAATCCATGTAGCCTACAAGGTGGATGATATGCAAAAATATCTAGACGAAGCTGATCGCATTATTTGCGGCCCTATGCCCGCGGGTGAGAAAGCGCAAATCGCATTTATTCGCAAAGACGGCGCCATAATCGAACTGTATCAGGAAGTTTAAGCTTGTTATGCCCCTTGCTGAAGAAAAAGTCCGGCATATGCCGGACTTTTTTGTGGGTTGATGCATTTAGGTGCGCTTGGATTTATAATAGTGCCCCAGCTTATCGGCTGCAATAATGGCGTCGCAGACCATCTGTGGCGTTACATCAAACGGCATGTTGCCCATCGTATCGTTGGGACTGCAGGCTGCTTTGGCAACAAGCATAATTTCATCCGTTTTAATTTCAGTAATGCCCAAATCCGCCAGTGTTGTGGGCAGCCCCACCTTCAGGCAGAAGTTTATCACTTCCTCGAACTCTTCAGTCGGTGCGTTTTCAAGTACCAGCTGCGTCAGCGTACCGAAGGCAACCTTTTCCCCGTGGTAACAGTGATGCGTTTCTGGTATGGCGGTAAAACCGTTATGAATTGCATGTGCCGCCGCAATGCCGTTGCTTTCAAAACCAATTCCTGAAAGGTAGGTGTTGGCTTCAACAATATGTTCCAGCGCTTTGGTACATACGCCGGCTTTTGCGGCAACAAGCGCCATGACGCCGTCGGATAACAGCGTATCATAGCAGAGCCTTGCAAGGGCCATAGAAGTGACAGTATACTGTCCACCGATGAAATTATTACTGTCGGACTGTTTGCAGGCGCGTGCTTCAAAATAGGTTGCCAAGGCATCACCCATGCCGGATACCAGTAAGCGAGCGGGCGCTTTGCTGATAATATCGGTATCAACCAAAACCATGTTCGGACTATGTGGGAGGAAAAGATACTCTTCGAATATGCCGTCGTCGCTATAAATTACCGATAAAGCGCTGCACGGGGCATCCGTACCTGCAATGGTGGGGACAATAACGACAGGCGCTTTTACATAGAAAGCTACCGCCTTTGCGGTATCGTGAATTTTTCCGCCGCCAATACCGACAATGACGTCACAGCCCGATTCCGTGTAGGATTTTTTCAGGCGCTCTATCTCATTGCGCGAACATTCACCGCGGAAAATTTCATAGGTCAGCGTTGTGTTAAATTCTTTGGCACCCTCTGCAATGGAAGGCTCTACGCGGCCTTTGCCTGATGCGCTTACGAGAATAAACGGCGCTTTACCCATGGTTTGCAGGTGCTTGCATAATTCGCCCAATACACCTCTGCCTTGAACGTAG
>JAEWNU010000020.1 GCA_023456995.1 Bacillota bacterium | reverse complement strand
GGGTATCACCACCGCGGTATTGCAGCAGAATATCACAGGCGTGCCGCAGGTGGTCGGTGCGTTTTTTGCTGCCCGGATTATACAGCACCACCGCAAAATCGCCCATGCCCGCACCGTGCAAACGCTTTTCGATCACAGCCCAATCCACCAGCAAATCTGAAAGCGAAATGACGGCATAATCCTGCATCAGCGGTGCGCCCAAAAGCGCTGCGCCGCTTTGTGCCGCCGTCACACCCGGAATAACCTCCAGTTCAACCGGCCCGGTCTGGTTCCAAAGCTCATAAAGCAGGCCCGCCATACCATATACACCTGCATCGCCGCTGCAAACCATGGTGACATTCTTTGTTTCCGCCGCTTTAAGCGCCGCGTGGCAACGTTCTGTCTCGCTTTTCATGGGCGTTGCGATATATTTTTTATCTGGAAAAAGTGGTCGAACCAGCTCAACATAGGCCGTGTAGCCGCAGATTAAATCGCAGGCTGTCAATGCGGCATACGCCGCACCCGTCATACCCTGGGAATTCCCGGGGCCGATGCCCACAACAGATAGCTTCATAAATGCTCTCCTTTATAGTGCCGCGTCCCCTGGCGGCACCTTTGAAATGCGCACAATATGCGCGGCGCGGGCGATCGCCATCGTGATGCCATTAAAAGTCCTTTTTCTTGCCAACAGCGTTCCGGCACTGCCCATCACTGCGCTGCGTTCGCAGACATTGTCAACCCCCGTAGTCTGCCGCACAAAATCCGAGGGTGTAAAATCTCCGTGCAGAGCGGCAAGCGTCTGAGCCGAATAAGTGACAAGCGGCAATCCGACCTCGCGGCAGAACTCCAGCAGGCCAAGCTCCCTTGCTTTGAGGTCAATGCTGCAAACTTGGCTAAAAGCGCGTGGCTCAAGATGCAGTTCCGCGCACAGGCTGTCAAACGCCGCGCGTATCTCCGCCGCAGACGTCGCTTTTTTACAGCCCACACCTAAAGTGAGTACGCGTGGAACAAGATGTAACGCCAAATCATTGCTGACCTTTATGCCAATTTTCACATCAAAGGGTGGTCGGTCAGTCAATATAATTTCATTCGAAAGTTCAGGGGCAAGTACCGTTGCAAAGCTGCTTTTCAGGCGTATTGCCTCACCTGAAAGAAGTCGCCCCGATGTCTGCTTTATCCGCTCGGGGTTGGTTATCGCATAGCCCTGTTGGGTGGCCCAGCTATCGATGGCAAACAAGTCGTTACAATCGGTTGCGGTGGTAATAACCGCCCGCGCGCCCAGCAGCGTAGCGAGCCTTTTTGCCAGCGCGTTAGCCCCGCCGATGTGCCCCGATAACAGCGGAATCACGAATTCTGCGCACTCGTCAATCACCAGCACTGCGGGGTCACGGGTTTTACTATCAACAAGCGGCGCAATGGCACGCACAGCAATGCCCGACGCCCCGATAAACACCAGCGCATCCGTGGTGTTAAAATGCTGTTCTGTCCAGCCATGCAGCCCGTCCTTTTGGCAGCGCTGGGCGCTGATTTCGACATCATTACCCAGCAGCATTTGTAGCCGATTAGCCAGCAACAGTCCTTTTTCCGAGAATGCCAACACCGCGAACCTCATACTGACGGCACCTCCCCTTTGCGAAAGGCGGTGGTAAATGAAGGATCATAAAGCTTTGAACGCGCGTAATCATCACCAAGAAAACCACCCACTGTAATCAGCGCGGTATGTGTAATATTGTTTTGCTGCGCCGTCGCGTGCAACGTACCCACCGTACAGCACAGTACCCTCTCCTCCGGCCAAGTTGCCTTAAAGACAATAGCCGCCGGGGTATCGGGGCTGTAGCCGCCCGAAAGTAGTTCGCACTGAAGCGATTCTGTCATCCCCGCACTTAAAAAGATGACCATGGTAGCCCCATGCGCCGCAAAGGACGCGATACTCTCCTTAGGTGGTACCGGAGTTCTGCCAGCCATACGGGTGATAATAACGCTTTGGCTGACCTCCGGCAAAGTGTATTCAGCTTTTAAGGCCGCGGCAGCCCCGCAAAAGCTCGAAACACCCGGCACATAATCGTAAGCAACACCCGCCGCATCAAGCGCATCCATCTGTTCACGAATTGCACCGTAGAGGCAGGGGTCGCCAGTGTGTAGGCGCACAACACTTTTTTTCTGTGCCTCGGCAGCAAGAATTACCGCCATGACCTCTTCAAGCGTCATCTGTGCGCTGTTATACACGGCGCACCCCGCCTTGGCCGTCTTTAATAACTCAGGGTTCACCAGACTGCCCGCATAGATGATCACATCGGCGCACTCTAGCAGACGTGCACCGCGCAGAGTTATCAGGTCGGCAGCGCCGCTGCCCGCCCCCACAAAGTTGACCAAAGCCCTCACTCCTTAACAATGACGGTTGTAAAATAACCCAAGGTATCAAAATCTACCGGAATGTTTTTTAGAATCTTTTGATCTGGCAGGCCACAGTTTTGCACCAACATGGCGTTATCGAGCTGATTTTGTTCTTTTAGCAACAATAAAAGCTGCGGAAGTGATTTACCCGCCTTCATAAGCACCTTGGTGCCGGATAACGCCAGCGCCTGTCCGTCGTCCGCTCCTGCCGGTATGATATGCACAGGCTGGTTCATCTTGGTCAGGCTTACGCCTAGCGCAGCAGCCGATGCACAGAAGCTGGTTACCCCGGCCGAAACCACAATGGGATATCCCTCTGGCTCCAGTAATTGAGCCATATAGGAAAAGGATGAATAGACCGACGCATCGCCAAGGCTTAACATTGCCACATCCTGGCCTTGATCTAGCGCGCTTCTAAGCATCCCCGCCAGCTGCCTATGGCTGTTATCAAGCTTTTGCCTGTCTCTGACCATGAGAAAGGGCAGCATAATCACTTCTTTGCCGCTTAAATTCACGACCTGAGACGCAATACCCAGCGCCACAGTGCCACCACTTCCCGTCTGTGGAACCGCTATTACCGGACAATGTTTTAAAATCCGCACGGCCTGTAGCGTCATCAGCTCGGGATCTCCCGGCCCCACGCTTACACCGTATAATGTTCCCTTCAAGCGTTGGTCCTCCATTTGTTTAACAATTCTTTGCCTTGCGTCGTCACGCCCAGCAGCTCATATCCGTTATAAAACACGGCGGCTCCTACCAGAAAGGCGCCTGCCGCGCGACGCGATAGATGCGCTTGTATTGCGTTGAGTAAGCTATCCGTTACAGCATCTTTTAACCCCGCGTTATCCAAAATTTCAAGACAGGCGTCAGCAGTTGCCGCTTGCATCAGTTCGATGCAGGTCTCAGGCGGAGCCCCGCAGCATGCAGCATGAGCTGCAAACAGCTCGGTTCGACAGTCCGCAATGCGCGAGTGGGTGTTCATGATCCCGCCCGCCAGCTTGACCGCCTTACCAATATGGCTAACCAGCAGCACCTCAGAAAAGTCGTAGGCGGATGCAAAATCTAGACAGTCGCCAATGAAATTAGCACACTTTATCTGTGGAATTCTTTTTAGTGCTGAATTTTCTTGCGCAAAGTGCTCCGCATAGTTTCCAGGCGTAAGCAGCAGCCGCTTTTCACCATCCGTCGCCAACATTTTAATTTCGATCTCAATGCTATCGAGCAAAGCCAAAAGACTTTGCGGCTCAACGATCCCGCTCGTACCCAGAATTGAAATGCCTCCTGTAATCCCCAAGTTGGGGTTAAATGTGCGCTTGGCAATTTCGGCTCCCTCCGGCGCAAAAACCGTCACCTGTATGCCACCGGTATAGCCCGCAGCCGCACATGCAGTGCGCACCTGCTCGGCAATCATTCGGCGTGGTGTCGAGTTGATCGCCGCCGCACCCACCGGCTGGTCAAGCCCCCGCTTGGTCACCCGACCAATGCCCATGCCACCGTCAATCACTACATCTTGACCACTGCATTTTTTTGCCGAGGCAAATATCAGCATACCGTCGGTGGCGTCACAGTCGTCACCGGCGTCTTTGCGCACGGCGCAGATCGCTTCATCGGGCAGGAGTGTAATTTCTTCCAGCTCCGCCTCTATTCGAATGCCCTTGGGCGTTATCAGCACAGCGTTTTGCAGTCGTTCATCTGAAAGCAACATGGCAGTCGCAGCGCCAGCCGCAAGAGCGGCGCAACTGCCGGTGGTGTAACCGCAGCGCAGGCGTTTAGCCCCGCTGATTACATAGTGCTCTAACGCCAAATCGCTCCCCCCAACTGCTGTGTTTTTCCTTTTATAATACCATAAGCGGCACCGTTTGTACACGATGCCGTCCGCTTTCCCCAATGCTTTGCCGTATTTTCCAGCTGGAACATTAATACAGCAAGACGCGCCTATGAGCCACATTTAAAATACGCAGCCGGTCAAGCCACCAGCTGCGTAAAATAATTTATATTGCCGTGAAGGCAATCATTTAACCAAGACTAGTTCTTTGGGCATCTCTGATATCTCATGGCTGCCAAGTGTTCCGGAGACGACGACGCTTAAGTACTTTAAATTGGTCATAAGGTCTATTTCATCGCCTTTTTTAAGATCCGCGCCATTTCGAATAATGCGCACTCTGGGTCGCAGCGTATTTTCAGGGTTATTTTCAATGACAATGCCAATGGCGCCGTTGCTCAAAGACACAACCGAACCCAGCGGGTAAGCTGCCACTGTGCGCAAAAAGCACTGCAGCAAGTCGTGGTCAAAATGAACATTGCTTTGCGCCATCATATATTCAAGCGCTTCAGCCGGCATCCATGCGCGCCGGTATGATCGGTCGGACGTCAGCGCGTCATATACATCTGCCAGCGCTAAAATACGCGCATAAATGTGAATCTTGTCCCCTCTAAGACCATAAGGATACCCCGTCCCGTCATATTTTTCGTGATGACACGAAATGCCGTTAAAGACGCGCTGTGTCAAATTTTGATTATGCCGCAGCCGCTCAATTGAACGCAGCGGATGGGTCTTTATTTCTTCAAATTCTGCATCAGTCAAGCGACTGGCTTTATTAATGATCTCTAGGGGAATGTCAACTTTGCCAATATCATGCATCAAGCCGGCAAGCGCCAGCTCATTGAGTTGCTTCTGATTATATTTTAACTGTACACCGATTAAAACACTAAGCATTGCGACATAAACACAATGCGAATAGGTGTAGTTATCAT
>JAEWNU010000019.1 GCA_023456995.1 Bacillota bacterium | reverse complement strand
GGAGAAAGAGAGCCTGTTTCCAGATAGTTGACTACAGTATTCACGGGTTTCATTCCTTTCATATATGCGGTAGTGCTGTTATTGCCGCTATATCGTGCTAATGTTAAGAGAAATGCCATTTAGAACTGAGGATTTAAACTGTAATAAGTTCAGGATGTTCAATAAGCTGTTGCATATCCTTGAAGATGCGTCCTACTTCAAGACCGTCTACCACACGGTGGTCAAAGGTCAAATAGCAGCAAAGCATATCCCGAGGTACAAAGGCGCCATCAATATAAATCGGCTTTTTGGTGGTACGGCCAAAACCCATGATCGCTACTTCGGGAAGATTGATAATGGGCGTGGACATATCGATGGGGAACATACCCACGTTGGATACGGTAAAGGTTCCACCGGACTGCTCGCCGTCCCGCAGCTTTTTATCCTTGGCCCGGGAGCCTAAATCTTTGATGGCCTTGCTCAGCGCGACCAGAGACAATGTATCGGCGCGCTTCACGACGGGAACCATTAGCCCCTCTTCGGTGGCTATCGCAACCGACAGGTTGACATGTTTGTGAGAGAACAATGTTTTTCCATCAAATGTAGCATTTGCAATAGGGTGCTTCACCAACATTTTGGCAACAGCCATACACAGCAGGTCATTGACCGTGATCTTGCAGCCCAAAAACTCCTGCTGATCCACCAGTTTTTGACGCAGCACCAATAACGCCGTGACATCCATCTCGCTGGTTGCCGTGCATTGGGCACTCTGTTGCAGACTATTGAACAAATTGCGGGCAATGGCCTTACGGACGCCGGTCCATGGAATTTCTGTAATCTCATCTTCTACTGTTGAGACCGGTGCAGCAATAGAAGTAACTGCGGGGACAGGGGCATTCTTCTTTGCTTCCAGATAAGCCGCGACATCCTTGGCTATAATTCTTGCGCCGTCAGGACCGCCAGTGGGTAAAACATCAGCGATATTGATGCCGGCCTCTCTTGCCATTTTTTTGGCTAGTCCGGTGGCCCTTACACGACCATCGGCACGAACCATTGGGCTAGTAGTGGGTGCCGCGACAGAAACAGCAGCGGAAACAATGCCCACTTGGGACACGCTGGCCGCGGGAGTTGCAGCTGATACAGTGCCGGTCATAGCTGCGTACTCTGCCTGACTTTCCGCCAGTTCCCCGATGGGTTCACCTACAGCGATGGTATCGCCCTCTTTGGCGATGATGTGAAGAATACCAGAGGAAAGCGCCACACACTCGATGGTGTTTTTCTCGTTCTCATATTCCATAAGGACGTCGCCCTTATTAACCGAAGCACCCTCCATTACTTTCCACTCGGAGATGGTGCCCTCCACCATGGTCAGACCCGCTTTAGGCATAACGATTTGAAAGCTCATATTGCACGTCTCCTTTCTGATCGATTAGAACATGGTGCGAATAGCTTCGCAAATCCGACCAACATCAGGAATAGAGTACTTTTCCATCTGGATGTTATAAGGCATGGGAACATCCAGTGCGGCAATTCGAACGACAGGGCCGTCCAACTCATCATACAGTTCCTCCTGAAACTGGGCAGCCAATTCGGCACCGATGCCGGCAGTTTTGTTGCTTTCCTCCACCACGGCAGCCCGATGCGTTTTGCGAATGGAATTATAGATGGTCTCTTTGTCTAAAGGCGCAATGGTGCGGGGGTCAATGACCTCTACATCGATACCTTCGGCAGCAAGCTTCTCAGCTGCTTCGAGCGCACGCGGGACCATCAATCCCACAGCTACCAGCGTCACATCCTTGCCGGAACGCTTAACGTCGGCTACGCCAATGGGAATGGTGTAGTCGCTTTCATATACATCATCGGGAATTTCCTGCTTTGACTGATACAGCAGTTTGGGCTCACAAAACAGCACTGGGTTGTCGGAGCGTATTGCGGATTTCAACAATCCCTTTGCATCATAGGCGCAGGATGGCGTGATAATTGTCAACCCGGGGGCGTGCATAAACAAACTCTCCACCGTGTTAGAGTGTTCCGAACCGGCCCCGTTGGAAGAACCGCTGGCACTGCGTATAACCAGAGGCAGCTTATACTCAGGGCCGTTCATATATCGCCACTTGGCTACACAGTGAAAAATCTCACTGAATGCCACGAGTGTAAAATCTGAATACATCAGTTCTGCACAGGGGCGCAGCCCGGTAAGTGCAGCACCCAAGGCAGCCCCTACAATAGCCGTTTCGGCAATGGGGGTATTGCGGATACGCTTAGGACCAAACTCCTCCAGCATACCGTTCATGATGCCGAAAATATTGCCAAACTCCGCCACATCCTCGCCAAAGACGACAACCTTTTTGTCTCTGCGCATCTCTTCTTTCAAAGCATCACCAATAGCCTTTGCGTATGTAACTTTCATGTTGGTGTATCCTCCTCTGTAATAATGTTTTGTGATGCAGTCTTACACGTAGAGATAATCGTAGATATCTTCTGGTTTCATAGCGGGTGCAGCTTCTGCATGGGCAATGGACTTTTCCATCTCGTCATCAAAAGCGCTGCGTTTCTGAGCAATTTCATCCCCGGTCAAAACGCCCTCGACTTGGAGCATAGCTTCCAAGTTCCTCACGCAATCCTTCTCGGCTATCCATTTTTCTGTGACAGCAGCATCGCGGTAAGCACATTGGTCACCCTCAAAGTGACCTCTCCAACGGTAGGATTGGCACTCCAGAATAGCAGGGCCATTACCGGCGCGGATAATGTCCACAAGTTCTTTGGCTGCCTCGTAAACAGCCAAGACATCGGTACCGTCCACCACCTTGGCGGGCATTCCGTAGCCAGCGGCGCGGTCTGCTAGCGCATTAGCAACAGGGATTGTAGATGCGCAATGAGTAGAAATAGCGAATTGGTTGTTTTCACAAATAAAAAGTACGGGCAATTTCCAGGCAGCCGCAAGGTTCATAGCCTCATACACAGGGCCGCGGCTGGAAGTCCCCTCACCCATGAACATATAGGATACATTGTCTCGCTCTTCCATCTGGATGGTCAGGGCTGCGCCCACAGCCACACCAGTGTCGCAGCCAAGTGTGCCAGACATGCCTAGCATACCCTTGCTTAATTCGCCGATGTGCAGACTACCTCCACGACCACCTGAATTGCCGGTGGTTTTGGCCAACAGCTCGCCGAAAAATACATCCAAGGATGTTCCCAACATTCTGGGAAGTGCGATAGGGCGATGAGCCAATTTATAGTAATCGCCGTCTTTTCGGGTGGAGAGCACACCCACGTAGGTGGCCTCCTGTCCCACACCGCTGTGGACATGGCCAGGCACACGTCCCTGTGCATACAGTTCAACGAGTTTCTCTTCCATCAAGCGAGTCTCCAACAAATGCGTGTAGATTTCTTGAAGAAATTCTTTTGAATATTGCATATAGAACCTCCTACTACTTTTTTGGGGGGTGATGTTTGTAGACTGTGTTTAAAAATGGGCGATCAAGGGATTTAAGTCTAAAAACAATTGTCATTAGCTTTCGTGAATGACGCTTTAAGACCGAGCCAAAAGTTAAGCGGTTTTTTGACGTTCCTACATAATATTGCAAAAAGTGCGCGACTGCAAAGCTTGCAACCGCGCACTTACTTGTCAATGCAACTTGAAATTAGAATACTTCTTCATTCAAGACGCTGCTTGAATTTACTTGGTGAAAGCAGCGATCAGCTCAGGGGTCAGAACA
>JAEWNU010000018.1 GCA_023456995.1 Bacillota bacterium | reverse complement strand
CTATTAGACGGTTGTATCAACCATATTATATCAATAAATAAATGTGATATTGATATTCAAAAGGGGAATTTCTCGTCTTGGTGGCAAAACAAGGTCCGGCAGGACAGCTTTGAGCAAGCGGAAAATGAAAAGTTAAAAAAGGATATCAAACGGCTTGAGCAGGCAGCCAAACAGACTGCGACTTGGTCGGATCAGGTTGAAAAGACCAAATATAGCACTAAAAATTCAGGTCTTCGGCCCGACCGCGGCTATATTGGGCATAAAGCCCAAAAAATGATGAAACGTTCAAAATCGCTTGAGAGCCGCCAGCAATTTGCAATTGAAGGAAAGTCAAAGCTTTTAAAAAATATAGAAACTGCTGAAAAACTAAAAATTCAACCGCTTGAATACCGAGCTGCCACGCTGGTGGGAATTGAAAAAGTAACAATCTATTACAGTGACCGTAAAGTGTGTCAAAACGTCAGCTTTTCAGTTGAGCGTGGAGACAGAATCGCAGTATGCGGATCCAACGGTTCAGGTAAATCGAGCCTTATAAAGTTAATTATGGGCGAAGATATCTCTCATTTAGGAAAAATACTGCGCGGCAGCGGACTTAAAATTTCTTATGTTGGTCAGGACGCTTCTTGGCTAACTGGCAGTCTATCAGAGTATGCTCAGGAACAGAAGATTGATGAAAGCCTTTTTAAAGCAATTTTGCGCAAGCTAGATTTTTCCCGCACTCAGTTTGAAAAAGATATGAAAGATTTCAGTGCGGGGCAAAAAAAGAAAGTGCTACTTGCTCGTAGTCTCTGCGAGCAAGCGCACCTGTATATTTGGGATGAACCCCTAAACTTTATCGATGTCTATTCCCGCATGCAGATTGAAGCGCTGCTAGAAGCCTATCGGCCAACAATTTTGTTTGTGGAACATGATCGCACATTTTGTCAGACGATTGCAACCAAGACGGTAAAACTTTAAAGTGCATCGTATAATCTATAAATGTTTTCAACATTGACACTAGGCGAATGTTGAAAACTATTTCTCGAAAAATTGCTCAGAATAGACAAAAAAGCCCCTAAAAAGAATAGCGTTAAGCATTCTATTTAGGGGCTTTCTATAACTACTAGTTTAACCTCCGGCTACATAAAATTGAAAACTTTGTTAGATTAATAGATATATTTAAAGCATCGCGTCCAGCTCAAGCAGTGCGGCCACATAAATCTTGGTTGCGTTGAGCATCTCTTTAATAGAAAAGGACTCATCTGGCTGGTGGATGCCGCCACGTCCCACTGGGAAGGCAGGTGCGCTGTTATCCATCTCAGGGCCAAAGGGAATGGCGTTTGGAATTACGCGGCAATAGGTAGCACCCTTCATCAAAAACGGCGCACGTGCTTGGCTAGTCAATTCGTTCGCGATAGCAGTCATGGCTGTAACGACAGGGTGGTTGCTTGACATGCAAAATCCGTCAACGCCCTCCTCTACTGTCAGATCAAGGCCGTGGGCGGTGCAGGCGGCACGCATAAGCGGTTCAATGCGCTTATAACTATCCTTGGCGGGGTAACGGCAGTTAAAGCCAAACACAAAGCGTCCGTCTTCAGTACGATGTGCAAGCCCCCCGATAATGGTTAACAAGCCATATTCTCCTGTATCCAGTGCAATGCCTAGCGTCTTGCCGGTTACATCCAAGAGGGTGTCGCGCCAGAAAGTAATAAGAGATTTCTCTTGACCGTGTAAAATATCGGCGCGTAGCAGCGCATCAAATGCCAATCCAATGGCATTCAGCGATTGTTCGGGTATTGAAGCATGGGCAGAAAGGCCAACAGCATGCAGTTTGGTGTATTCTCCCTCGCAGCTAACTGTAATTTTATCGTTTTCTTGAGCTTTAAGCACTTCAAAATGTTTTTTGGATAGTAAAATTTCGCATTCAGATGCTACAGTATTGGTGGCGGTACCGGCCTTGAGCGATAGTATTTCGTCAGCGATTGGCTGGGAGATAACATTTCCCGCAAATATTCCTTTTTCTGCAAAGGCAGCGGGAAACATGCTGTCCGGCACCAAAGTGAATTTGGGCCATCCGACCGTCTTGCCATAATACTCGACATCGGTCATCATATCTTCCTCGTTGCAGCCATAAAACAGCCGAACAGCGTGCTTCATCGGCAGATTTAAACTGCGTATGCAATCGAGTGCGTATAGCCCCACAATAGCAGAACCTTTGTTATCAATAGAACCCCGGCCTCGGACGAAGCCATTTTCCACAACCGCGGTAAAGGCGTCGGTAGTCCAACCTATGCCCGCAGGTACCACGTCAAGGTGGGTAAAAATGCCCAACTCCTCACTACCCTGTCCCCAGCGCAGGCTGGCGCATCGGTTTTCGTGGTTTTGCAGCTTCAAGCCTTTTTTATAGCAGATATCTCCCATGACCTGAAGCGACTCAAGGCATCCCTCGCCGTAGGGAGCGGACTTAGAGCTGTTAGGTTGGGTGATGCTTTTAACCTCTATCAAACGGCAGAGATCTGTTACCATGTCTTTTTCATGTGCAGCAAGATAGCTGTCAATTTCCTGCAATAGCGCAGCAGAAGCAACCACAAAAATTCCCCCTTTTTTGTTATGCGTATCATTATAACGGACGATGTGGCAAAAAACAAGTATAAATTTGGATTATTAGTCAATTTAATATACACTAATCCAGTTACGCTAATTTTAAAATACCCCTTTAAAATTGAGTATAGAGCGTAAATATAAGCTATATAATTTTAATGATCAGTGTGTGTATATATTCATTTTATGGAAGTAATAAAAAACGAGCGGTGGTAAAGAACCGCCGCTCGTGGTGATTATTCTGCTTTTTTTCTAAAGCCAAGTCCCAGCATTTTTGGCCCCGCATTGATGGCCACGCAGGGGCCGATAGGGCCCATAAGATAGGGTGCCTTTCCGCCCAACTTTTTGATGGCGGCAGCCAACTCCTTTGCCTGTTCGGGGTTATTGCCATAGGCAATAATATAGTCTCCCTTAATGTCTTCAGCCATATTAGCGTACATTTGTGCCATTTTTGGCACCAGTGTTTTGTCACCGCGGGTTTTCTCAAGCACTTTGTTTTCGCCAGAGATTGACATAATTGGCTTTAACCCCAATATATCACCTACAAAAGCGGCACAGGCATTTAAGCGGCCGGAACGCTTTGCATATTGCAGGCTATAAAGGCCAACAAGCGTGATGGAGTTATTGTACCAGTCCTGCATGTCGTCGGCGACAACGTCGGGATCGTCCCCTTTTTTAAGACGCTCTAAACCAAGCAGCATCGGTAGTGCAATAACATAAGAGTAGGTGGTAGAATCTATGACGCGGATGTGCAGCTTGCCCTCTAGCGCGGGATATTCACCCGGCAAGAGTTCAACTGCGTGTTTTGCAGCTGAGTGGGTGCCCGAACCCTTGGCGTTCATAGTGACGCAAATCACGTCGGTGTAGCCCTCTTTAGCGGCGCGTAAAAACTCTTCCATAAACTGAATCACCGTTACCTGAGAGGTA
>JAEWNU010000017.1 GCA_023456995.1 Bacillota bacterium | reverse complement strand
CATTGACCTCGACGCCCTGATCAGCGCGTATTAAAATGTACTTTCTGCCGTTGATAACCCGCGTTTCAACCAGGTCACCGCAGCCCGGGCTGACACGGATAGTCACATCAGGCGTGCGAACCTCAAGCTGCTTTGTATCCACAATGTTTCGGGGGCTAATCTCTTTGTTGGCGCCAAATGCATCATCATATCTTTCTTCAAAAGCAGCCATGTGATCTTCTGAAACACCGCAGGATTCTAGAACATCCTTAACTGTTTGCTTAGAAACGCGCAACGGCTCCCGTACCTTATTGGCTTTATGCTCGGCTATCAGACCCGAGAGTTGCTCATGCACCGCCTGTACCACCTGAAGACTACAGTCGTCAGCAATTGTATCACTTAAAATCGCCTCAAATGTCTCTTTCTGTGCGGCGGCTGGCATAGGCACTTCAGTCCTAAACACGGCATCGACGAATTCGACATGGTTCTCAGCCACATTGCGCGTGTAGTAGACTGCATTATAGATGTTGGTGCATCGGTCGTCAAAGGCTGGGAACATAAATCCCAGTTCGGGCGGAGACACCACCCAGTCCGCCGTTATATTTCGAAAAATATTTTCTGGTGCGTAATAACCGAGCGCGGGCTTGGTCATTTTAACTGGACAGACGCTGCATAAAAAGTACGAGAACACATCCGAAGAATCGTTCTGCTTGTCTCCGTCCTTTGAATAATTTGGTACGTCGTATTTATCATACGCCAGCAATATCAGGTAATTTTCATCGAGGCTAAGTGTTTCAATTACACGCATAAAAAAGGTCTGCACAGCTTCCTCATCATCCAGCGACGAATTTCTAAGCGCCATCAGCAGCTTATGCTCTTCACCGTCCACTACTTGCTGTGTCGCAAATTCGATGTCGATGAGGTTTTTACCCAGCGTGCCAGATAACGTTTTTTTGAGAATGCCCAATAACAATTCGCTTTCCTCCTGCGACATGATGCGCAGTGACTGGTTAAACTGTGATACAATTTCTCGCTTCTCATTGACATAACAGCCGCGCACCCGGTTGATGTTGCTCTTATCCGGGCGAAATCGGCGGCGAATTTCTGATATTTCTTTTTCGTTCATTTCTAAACGGTCTCCATTCAATGTGTTTGGTCGTTCAGCTTGCCTCAGTAAGAACGGCTTAAGGATAATTTTATCACATCCACAAGACGCAATCAATCCACGCCTTGTTTATAAGAAGGGTAATCAGCTGTTCAGAAAATCTGACGTATTGCAAAACGGAGAAGAAGACGCGCGTCTTTTTCTCCGTTTTAAGTATATTATTTTTAAGCAATAGGGTAGCTTTATATCCGCAACATCAGATCATGAATATTGCCACAATCAACGTTGCACCCATACCACATAGCACAGGAATAAGGTTTTTGCGCGCAAGATCGGCAGCTTTTACATTGCAGATAGCCGCCACCGGGATAACGCCCCAGGGGATGATTGTGCCGCCGCCGGTCCAAATGGTGATAATTTGACCTAACGCGCCAAGCGTTTCAACCTTGGATCCCGAAGCCAGCGAGAAAGTATGCGCCAGAGAACCAACCAAGGGGAGACCAGAGAAGCCAGAACCGTCAAGACCGGTGATTACGCCGATCAATGCCTGCATAATAGCAATTGGCGGCTTGGCAAGCGGCACTAGATTGGCCATAAACAAACCTAGGTCGGTGAGAATATCCGGTGTGCCTTCGCCCAGAACCTTGCCAGCCATTCCGCCGCTGCCCATGAAAAAAAAGGCGGCAATCACGATGACGGGGGCGAAGATTTTAATGGCAAAGATGAAGCCTTCCTTGACCATGTCGGTAATTTCATCAAGCGAGGCAAGAATATCGCCTTTACCAATGACAATGATGCTCATGACAATTACTGCGGTGCCACCAACCAGCGCAGTAGCGTCGCCGCCAACGATATTAAAAGTAATCATCAAAACCACATCAATAATGAATGCCACTGGGGTGACTACCGCCATCAGATAAGCGAATTTTGTGGGTTCGACAGCTGCTTTAACCTGTGCAACCTGCTCTGCAACCTGCTCGACAGGCGTTTTTTTGATATCCCTGAGAAGCATAATAAACGCGACGGTAATAGTGACGCCGCTCATTACCAGCCAGAGCGGAACGCTCGCCGTCATAAGCTTAGTGGTTTCAATTCCTGCGGCCTTGGCAGTGATAGAGGGTGCGCCCTGTATAAAAAAGTCACCACATAGGGCGACCCCGTGACCAAAGAGATTCATAGAAACCGCAGCCCAGATTGCGGGCAGCCCAGCCTTGAGCGCAACCGGTAACAACAATGCACCAACAAGTGCAACGGCAGGAGACGGCCATATAAACCAAGCTGCGATCATCATAACAAATCCCACCACGAAGAAAGCAACCTTTTGAGACTTGATAACCTTTTGGAACGGTCGAATCATCAGTTCGTCAGCGCCGATGGCTCCCAGCGACTTGGACATGGATACCACCAGTGCAATGACTACGATGATGCCTAAAAATTCAGAACCTGAAGCCACTAGAGAATTATACATGATTTGGATTGTCGTAATAATATTGCCTGAGCTAGCAAAGCCCATCAGCAGGACGCCGATAATACAGGGTAAAACAATTTCCTTCTTGAACATCAGCGCCGTGATAATAACGACCGTCATAATGATGTAAATGTAATGCAAAACGCCCAAAGTGACCATGGTTCCTCTTCCTCCTCATATTTTGGTTTTGAGAGAAATCTGCAAAAATAAGTCTTTCTGATGATTGCGTTTGTTAGGGAACATGAGGGTCACCATTTTGTCCGTCTGTTTATAGAAAACCACACGGAAATCGAATGATTTTATGGTTATAAAACCTACATACGTCATGCATTGCTAATGTTTTTGATCATAATGCTATATGGATATGTTGTCAAGTGAGAATCGAGAATTGCACTATTTTTCTATGATGTTGCATTTTATGGCTCGATTTTTTTTATATAATTTATTTAAAGTGCTAATTGTGCAAGATGACGCTAAGATTCATTCACTTATTGCACATTGTTTCACATTTAACGATCGATTCGGCATTGATGTGTGCTTGCGGTGGACATTTTGTCCACAGTTGTTATTTTCATTGTATAGTCGCCAATGCGAAGTTGAACGGATAAATCTGATTAAGATACTATAGCCTTGGTTAATCCGTCGGCGTTCATGCCAAAATTGCTACCATAGAATTAATATAGTATTAATTAATTATATATAGAACACGAATCGGACGTTGAATACCATGATCCAGCAAGTTTCTTCTCGCGTAAAATAGAGCCTGGCGACGGGCATGAGCAGCTGAAAAGGGGCAATACAAACGGCGCACGATGAAAGGTGTTGCTTAAGAAATAAGGATGTTGCTTTATGTGTGAAGAAGCTGAATTTAAGATATTTGGCTGCGGAGAAAGCTATCTTTATACGCAAAATCTTCTGCGTTGTAGACAACCATATGAAAACTATGGTAATATTTCTCTATTACT
>JAEWNU010000016.1 GCA_023456995.1 Bacillota bacterium | reverse complement strand
GCTCACCGGAATCATCAGCAAAGTGGCTGCGCCAATAAAGCTTAGCACGCCCATGATAATTAGCTGTGAGGGCATAAAAATGGCCGTTGCAAACGTAATAAGCAGACCGCAGGCCGAAATGACAAGCCCTTTTTTAAATGGACTACGACCAAAATGCCAGCTAATGCCGGAAAGTAGAATAAAGCTCCAGCAGATTGATTGCTGCCAGAGATAGCCCGGCGTATCAAAATACCACGGCAGACGAACGCCATATATCGCAACAAGATCATAGGTGGCATGATAGCAAATCATGCTTAGCAGCGAAATGCCCCTTAGCGCATCCAACAGGGCGTATCTGGCAGACCTTTTCATAGCGGCCCCTCCACGTTTTTAGTTATGTATATTATTATACAAAAAAGAAGCGCGTGAGGCGCTTCTTTTTTATTGCCTTCTGCAGTATTTCATTATAACGCTTTGCGTCAAAGAAATACAGCGGTATTATAGCTTTTGAGCCGCCATCAGAATAAGCTGGGCCGTGCCTTCAATCCCGAACTTGCTGCTATTGAGGGCAAGATCATAGTTTTTAGCCTCGCCCCAAACCTCGCCAGTAAAACAGGAATAGTAATTGGCGCGGTGTCGGTCACGCTCAATCATTTCGGCCTCAGCAGCGTCTGGATGAATACCATATTCGGCTGTGCAGCGCTTGATCTTATCATTCAATTTACCGCTGATAAACACCGAGAGATGCCCGGGTACATCGCGCAGGACATAATTTGCGCAGCGCCCTACAATGACGCAGCCGCCCTGCAAAGCCAGTTCACGTATCACCTTGCTCTGAGCCGAAAAAAGTGTATCGCGGTTAGTGATGCCCTTGCCGCTGTTAAGCCAGGGAGGTACGCTACCACTAATTGCAATTTGAAACAGCATGCTGTTTGTAACCCGCTGGTCATTTTCAGCGACGAACTCCAGTGAATAACCGCTTTTCTGCGCCACGATTTCAATAAGTGTCCTGTCGTAGAACGTCAGCCCCAACGCTTTGGCAACCTGCTCGCCTATCTGCCTGCCCCCGCTGCCAAACTCTCGGCTGATAGTAATAATCGGCTGTTTCATAACTTTTCTCCTCTTCTTTAAAAGTAATTATTCGCGGTTTGGCAGCATTACTGTAAAGCATGCGCCTTCCCCAATATCGCTTTTAACCGAGATGTCACCACCACATAGTGTAACAATGCGCTTAACCAGTGCCAACCCCAGACCATTTCCCTCAGTAGCCCGGGTATGGTCGCCCTGATAAAATTTTTCGAAAATATGGGGCTGAATCATAGGAGAAATGCCGATTCCGGTGTCTGATACCGTGACTGCCACCTGCCCAGCCCGCTCAATTAACCGCACTGAGACGGTACCGTAGCGCGGGGTATACTTAATTGCATTATCCAACATGTTGAGCCAAACCTGTTGTAGCAGTTCTTCGCTGCCGTAGAACTTCACTGGCATTAGCTCAATATCCAACTCAATGGCCTTTTTTGTCCACTGTCCCTCCAGCAAGAGCAGCGCCTGACGCAGCTGCTCATCCAATGCAAAATACGCTTTGCTGGGGATAATCTCCTGATTTTCAAGCTTTGAGAGTCTGAGGATATTGCTGGTAAGCATCGAAAGCTTGTGTGTACTCTCTATAATTAATCGGGTATATTCCTCTCGGTCCGCATCGGTCAGACTACCGTTTTGCAGCAGGGTGGCATAACCCTCAATAGCGGCAATCGGCGTTTTAAACTCGTGTGAAACGTTGACAACAAAGTCGTTTCTCAGCGTTTCTATGCTGCTTAATTCCTGGGCCATCACGTTAAAGTTGCGCATCATTTCACGCCCCTCAGGCAGCCATTTATCTATTGACATCCGCACGCTAAAATTGCCGCGGGCAATTTCCTTGAGCGCTTCGCTCAGGCGCTTGATCGGTTGTGTAATCTTATGCCCGACCAGTATTGAAACAACTGTTCCAACCACCACAGCGGTGAATAAAAAACTAGTTAGGGGAATGAAGGGGTTTCGTCTTCCCATCACAATCCACCCACGCCTAGCCATCATAACAAAAATGCCTGTGGTGGTAAAGGCAGAAAAGCTCATAATTAGAAAAACTGATATAACGAAGCTTCCCCAGAGCGTCATGTTCCCTTTAATCTTCATTATGCTTCTCCGCCTTATAGCCCAGCCCACGCACCGTAATGATGTCAAAATTGCCGTCATCCCTGAACCGTTCGCGCAACCGATTGATGTGAACATCTACCGTCCGTGCATCGCTAGATGAATCTAGGCCCCATATTTCGTCCATTAACTGTTGCCGGGTAAAAATCTTGCCAGCGTAAGCCAACAGCTTATAAAGCAAATAAAACTCCTTTTGCGGAAGCAATTCATTAAGGCCATCGCCGCTGACAGTCAATGCATCATAATTGAGTGTCAGGCTTCCGCAAACGATCTTGCGCTCACTGATAATTTTGGCACGCCGCAGCAGCGCCCCTACTCGCAGCAGCATTTCATTGACGTCTATCGGCTTAACCATATAATCGTCAGTTCCCGCTAAAAAGCCACGCTGCTTGTCAAAAAAAGTTTCGCAGGCTGTCACCATCAGCACGGGTAATGTGTATCCAGCCTCGCGCAGTGACCGGGTCAACTCACAGCCGTCCATGTTGGGCATCAAAATATCACAGATCATCAAGTCGACATACTCACGTTCCAAAGCTGCTAATGCCTGCTGACCATCCATTGCGCCTGTAACTCGATACCCGTTTTTTATTAATACTGTGCATAAAAGCTGACGCAGCTTCAGATCATCTTCCACAACCAAAACATGAAACATTCGCCCTACCCCCACTAATACTAGCTTTTGATTAAAGCTCTTTAACAAAAGCTCACACAGATACCCTATACTTGAGAGTGCTCATACACAAAACGTTTCCTGCAAACTTAAAATCCATTCCTCAGTTTCGAAAAAAGAATAACATTTTCAAATGAACTCATTGTAAACTTTTTTGAATTATCTCAATTTTTTTATAATTTTGGGGTGTAGTTTAACTTCAGTTGATAAACCGATGTTAAAATTTTGAATTGTAATAAAATGCTTAGGAGTTGACAACATGGGTTTAAGATTTGTAAAGACGTGCAGGCGGCTTGCGCTGCTGACCCTTTCCGCAGCTTTGGTCGCCGGCTTTGCTGGATGCAGCAAGAGTACACCGGCTATAAAACAAGGGGGCGGCCCTTCAGGCGTAAAGAAAAGCAGCGCGATTGCGGTTCAGATTACCTACCCCGAAACCGAAACGCTTGAACGCCGAACCGAATTTGCTGGTAAATTAGCGGCAGCGCAAAGCGTCAAGGTTTACCCCGAAGTCGGTGGAACCGTTGCCAGAACCTATTTTAACGCAGGTGATACCGTTAAAAAGGGGGACCTGTTGTTTGAACTCAACGATGCTGATGCCCAAACAGCCCTTAAGAAAGCTGAGCTAGCTTATCAAAAAACGCTGGCTGATATCGCTTCGGCAGAATCCGGCTCTGCAAACGCGCTGACTGAGCTGCAATATCAAAATGCGATCACAGCGGCACAAAATTCCTACGAAAGGGCGCGAGATAGTTTAGAGGTGGCTACCGGTGACGATTTTGATCTTGTTAATTTTAAACGTTACCGTAAAAACCTCAAAAATGCTGAGGATGCCTATGACGACGATCAGTCAGCTGAAAACTGGGACGCCTATAACAAAGCCATGAAAGATTATACAGACATGCTGGATGACTATGCCAGCTATAGTAATTATAAAGACCAAATTACCAAGTTTGAAACTGCTTATGACGATTATCTGGCTGCGTTAGATAAATATGATATCTACAAAAGCATGACGACAGGCGAAAATGCCGCTGCGCGTGATATTACCCGCTCGCAGGCTGAGCTGACCTATCAGGATGCTCAGAAGGCCGTGAGTGACCACAAAGTTTACGCCCCGGTTTCGGGTGTTATCGCTGCCAAGAGCGTCAGTGATTATAATGTCATCTCCGCTCAGACCAGCAGCTATGTCATTTCTCAGGAAGGACTTCCAACCGTCAGTTTTAACCTTTCAGAAGGTGGCGCATCCACTATGACCCTAGGCGCACCTGTAGTCGTAACCTACAACGGAAAAGAATATAACGCCGAGGTCATTGAGCTTTCTCCCGAGGCGGATTCTTCCACAGGCCTTTACCCTGCCAAGGCCCAATTCACCGAAAACATCGGTGACCTCACCCGCTCGGGGGCTGTGGTCAAGGTTATGGCTGTTACGGCACAGGAAAAGAATACCCTCACCGTTTCAATTGACAACATCTACTACGAGGGTAATCAGCCCTATCTTTACATATATGATGACGGTATCGCAAAGCGTATTGATGTCACCATAGGCATGATGACCGTCGACAAGGTATCAGTCACTTCTGGGATAACTGCAAATGATGCCATCATCACCACCTGGCACCCCAGTCTAAAAGATGGAGCCAAGGTGTCAAATAAACAGCTTGACGACGACAGCGCATCATCCGAAGCCGCACCGCAGGATGGTGTACACCCCAATGAAGCCCCCGTAAAGAAGGAGGGATAGCACATGTTTTCTCTCCCAAACTTTGCGGTCAAGCGCCCTGTTTGTATTCTTGTTTGCGTCCTTGCACTTTTTTTGTTTGGCGTAGGCTCCATCTTGGGCATGCCGATTGAATCGACACCTGAAATGGATATGCCGATGATGATTGTCATGACGCGTTACAGCGGGGCTTCCCCTGACGAGGTGGATCAGGCAATAACTGAGCGAATTGAAGGAGCACTTTCTGCTGTCAGTGGCGTTAAGAGCATGTCTTCAACTTCTAGCGAGGGAAGCTCGCGCGTTATGCTGGAGTTTTCATACAACGACGACATGGACGACAAATATCAGGACGTCACATCGGCCTTGTCAAGAATCAAGCTGCCAGATGATGCCGGAGACCCCACCATCATTAAGATGAGTACTGCAAACATGAACAACTCGGTCATGCGCTTATCCATTACTTCAGATGGCGACTCAACCAGTGTTACCGACTATATTGAAGACAATATTGTACCCGAAATTGAAAAAATCGAAGGTGTTGGCGAGGTTAGCGTGCGCGGCGGCCGAAACAAATATATTAGTATCGAGCTCATGGAGGATCGCCTGACTCAGTACGGCCTGACTATGAGCGACATTTCCAAAGCGATTTCTTCCGCCGAGTTTGAGATAACCTTGGGCGCAGCTAACCGTGGCGACATTGAGCTGGGCATGGTTGGTAGCGCTGAATATGATACTTATCAGGCGTTGGCCAATATTCCAATCTCGTTAAAGTCTGGAGATATTCTGCATATTTCCGATGTCGCTAATGTGTATATGGCCGAACAGGAACGTGCTTCTTACAGCCGAAGAAATGGATATGAGAACATCAGTATTTCGGTTACCAAAGAGCAAAGCGCCAACACGATTCAACTGTGTAACCAAATATCCGCCTTGGTGGATAAGTTTAACGCAAACGATAGCCTCGGCCTGAATATCAAAATCAGCTCAAACAGCGGCGAAACCATCATGAATAACATTAACAGCGTGGTTTCATCCCTAATTTTGGGTTTGGTTATTTCTGTTCTGGTTCTGATCTTTTTCTTCGGCGAATGGCGTGCCTCGCTAATAGTTGGCTTATCCATGCCAATTTCGGTTTTAGCTGCACTCGTGATGATGTCGGCCTTTGATATGACAATCAATATGATGTCGCTAGGCGGCCTTGTTGTGGGCATCGGTATGATGGTAGATAACTCTATCGTCGTCATTGAAAGCTGCTTTAGAGCCCGAACCGAAGAGCGCACCTTTAAAGAAAGCGTTGCAACGGGTGCAAACCTTGTCGCTGGCTCGGTTATCGCCTCCACCGCTACCACCGTTGTTGTGTTCTTGCCTATTTCGCTGATGGATGGAATGGCAGGCCAGCTATTTAAAGATACCGGTTTCACTATTGTGTTTTCAATTACGGCCTCTCTCATTAGCGCGCTGACGCTGGTACCACTTCTATTCGTAAAAATGAAGCCGCGAGAAAAAATGGAATCTGTTTCAAATCGCCTGCTTAAATTCATCGATAAATATTACACCAGATTGCTCAGAAGAGCGGTTAATGCCCGCAAAACCGTTGTGCTCATAGCGGTTGCCTGCCTTGTTGTCGCAGGGCTGATGTTTAGCCAAATCAAAATGGAAATGATGCCCAAGATGGACCGCGGCGATGTCAACCTGTCGGTCGAAACAAAATCCGGTCTAAGTCTTGAAGCAACCAACAACATTATGACGGAAATAGAAAATATCATCAAGGAGGAGCCGGATGTTGAATCCTATTCGCTAAGTGCTGGCAGTAGTGGAGGCGGCATGTTTGGTGGTGGCTCTTCGGGCAGCGGTTCAATTTCTATTTCGCTTAAGGATAATCGCAACACTTCCACCGATGATTTCGTCAACCAGATTCGCGAAAAGACGGCACATATCCAAAACTGTAGCATCACTACCACCGCAGAAAGTGCCATGTCCTTTAGCAGCGGCACCAATGTTGAAATTGATCTTGTCGGGGCTGATTACAACGCGCTCAAAACTGCCGCCGCTGCTGTTAAAGAGCGCCTGACTCAAATGGACGGCATTGCCACAACCAGTAGCAGCGTCTCGGATGGCGACCCGCGTGCTAAGATTGAGGTTGACCCGATCCTGGCCAGCGCAGTCGGCATGACGCCTTATTCAGCGCTCACTGCTGCCTCCAATAAAATCTCGGGTGTCACCGCCATGGAGTATCAGGACGGCGATACGACCTACAATGTCAAAGTGGAATTCCCCTCCGGCCGCTATAAGAACATCAGTGACTTATATGGCCTCATAATTGACACCCCCTCGCGCGGTCAGGTAGCGTTAATGGATAT
Source organism: Bacillota bacterium (assembly GCA_023456995.1). GTDB lineage: Bacteria > Bacillota > Clostridia > Oscillospirales > Ruminococcaceae > Yanshouia. The sequence continues at coordinate 2,734 of JAEWNU010000016.1, read as the reverse complement.
TGCACAGGTTGTCTATGAAGAAGGCCCCACCGCCATCTCGCGCGAGGAGGGTGATTATATCGTAACCGTTTCCGGTACACCGGCCAGCGGCGCAGATGTCACTGCCATGACCAATCAGGCTATCGCCATCATGCAGGATCTAGATCTGCCAGACGGCGTAACCCTTCGAGCTGGCGGCGACATGGACATGATGAAAGATGAGTTTACCAACATTGGCTTTGCGTTGCTAACTGCAATATTCCTCGTTTTTGCAGTCATGGCTATTCAGTTTGAGTCATTAGCGTTTTCGCTCGTGGTTATGATCTCGATTCCTTTCTCGCTGACAGGTGCGTTTTTCGGCTTGTCTGTCACCGGAAATTCTATCAGCATGACCTCACTGATTGGTCTGGTTATGCTGGTGGGTATCGTGGTTAACAACGCCATTGTCCTTATTGACTTTACAGATATCATGCGCGTTCAGGGCATGGAGGTACGTGAGGCCATTATCTTTGCGGGCCGCACCCGTATGCGCCCCATCCTGATGTCTACCCTGACCACCGTTATGGGCCTTTTGCCCATGGCGCTCGGTATTGGCGGCAAGGTTGAAATGATGCAGGGCATGTCTGTTGTCGTGATCGGCGGTCTGACCCTTTCGACCGTGCTCACACTGGTGCTCATCCCCACCTTCTACCTGATGTTTGATAAAGAAGACCGCGCACGCAGAAAACAGGAAAAAGCACAACTACGCGAAGCGGCAAAATAGCAAAAAGCTATCATGATACAGTCGTTTAAAAGTTACGGCTGCTCCTAAATTAACAGTGCGTCGCCCAGTTTGCATTTTCGTAAACTGGGCGACGCACTGTATCTTCTAATATCCGCTTTCCAACTAATAAACTTTTTTAATGCATTATAGCAGTGCACATACTTTTAAAACCTAGGGATGGCACCCCAAAACAATTAAAAATCCAAACAACCTTATTATAGTCCCTAGTGAGTACGATATGTTAAGAGAAAATACTACTGAAGGCATGTCAATATTTTTGATTTTACAGATTGACGTGCCTTGCCATTTCTTTAAAAAGGATTTTAGGTGTTGACTAATAGAGCCAGCGGCTACTATTTTTTTGCCTCATAATCAACAGGAAACCGAACAGTGATCGTCGTGCCCTCATTTTCCTTACTCTGCAGCGTTATCTTTGCATTATGCCGCACCGCAGCGTGTTTGACAATCGACAATCCCAGACCGGTGCCGCCTGTCTCCTTTGAGTGGCTTTTATCCACGCGGTAAAAACGTTCAAAAACCCGACTTTGATGCGCCTCGGAAATACCACAGCCGGTATCAGAAACAGTGAGCAGCACACTGCCATCTTCCGCACATCCGACCGAGATGGATGCATTTCCACCCTTGCGGTTATATTTTATCGCATTATCACATAGATTATAGATCATTTCAGAGATTAAACGGCGCACACCGATAATTTCGGTAGGCTGTCCGTCAACACTTAAATTGACGCCGGCGTCACCTGCCGCCTGATGCAGCCTGTCTGCCGCCTCCCGCGCGACCGATAATAGCTCAACCCGCTCGGTGGGCATATCCTCTCCCTCATCGAGATGCGAAAGGGATATAATATCCTCAACCAGCGCGATCAAGCGCTGCGCCTCGCGATAGATGCGCTCAATAAACCGTGGAAAATCCGACGGTTTAGCTATGCCGTTTTTCATGATTTCGGCGTAACCCAGAATGGACTGAAGCGGTGTTTTAAGTTCGTGCGAGACGTTGGCTGAAAATTCGCGGCGAAGCTGTTCGGCCGCGAGCTGCTCGGTTGCATCCATCATCAGCATCAGACTACCACCTGTTGCAACAGGGTTTGCCAGCATGCGGTAGCTGCGCCCACCCTTAGAAATAATAAATTCAGCGCTCTTTTTCTGTGCAAGCTGCTCAATGGCGGTTCGCATCTCCTCGCCGCGCTCAAAATTCAGCAAAAATTTGCCGACGTAGTTGCCGTGCGGAATACCAAGCAGCCGGGCAGCACTGGGGTTGATCGACAGGATGCTGCCATCGTTTGAAAGCAATACCAACCCCTCGCGCATGTTCTGAATAATGGCCGAAAATTCACTCTGCATCTTTTTGAGATCATCCATCTGACTTTTGATCTGCATATTCTGGCTGCTGATGCGCGAGAGCAGCGGATAGAGCTCCTCATAACTTTCGCAGGCCAGCGGATCAGATAGATCCAAGCGGTTGATGGGCTCAATGATGCCTTTTGTGATGCGGCGGGACAACAGCACCGATATTAAAAGCACAGCAAATATGACCCCTACCAGTGTCACCAAAGTCGAAGACATGGTGCTATACAAACTCTGGGTGCTGTATGCAACACGCAGCACCGTGCCATCTGCCATCTGGCGTGCAAAATAATAGCTGGTCAAGCCGCCCAGCGTCGCTGAATGTCGGGTATCCTCTCCCGAGCCATTTTGCAGCGCTAAAATAACCTCCTGACGATCAGCGTGGTTCTCCATTGTCTCGGGCCGGCTAACGCTGTCAAACAATACTGTTCCATCTAATGCAATCCATGTTACACGTCCCTGTGTAATGGACGAAAGCTCCTGAAGCTCCTCATCCGAAACGGTTCGCCCCGACATATAAGAAGCAATATACTCCGTTTCGGCCCTGATCGTCTGCTTAATTTCAGACAGATGTCGGTCGTAAAGCAGTGCTGAAACCAGACCCGCCGTCAGCACTGTGGTGAGAATA
>JAEWNU010000015.1 GCA_023456995.1 Bacillota bacterium | reverse complement strand
ATTTTGCCCGGTGTTTTTATGTACTAATATTTAAAGAGCAAGAGCGACAGCGATAAAAATATTTAAGAAAAGGAGTATTATATTCGTGATGGCATAGCCGTACTTACGGTTGACTTTCGACGCTCGTACAAACAAATAAACAGGAATAATCACAAATCCAAGCCATATCCAGTTTCCAGGGTTACCCCCGACCTTTTTAATTTCTTTAATGTCCAATATTAAAAAAGCGCAATTAATTCCTATTATAATAAGCATATTTATTAAGCCTATTATATTAAGTTGGGTCAGAAAGAGGTCGCATAAGAAAGGAACCGTTGCCAAAGCCCACGCATATTTATCGCTAATAGCTTGCATTGGAATCGGCGGAACAACGTCGGTTGCCAATGTGTTGAGTGCTGTTTGATTAAGCGGTGCCCAGTCGGTCATGCCGCTTTTCCACACCAGTGTTTTACGGTCGATTTCTCCAATGCGCAGTAAATTTGCAATTTCGCTTGCTGCGACGGGGCCACAGCGATCGCTGCCTTTATAGTAGTACCATTGGGCATCTTCGCTGATTTGGGCAGAAATCACGTCACTTTTAGCGGCACCGCAAGCAATGCAAAAATTTCCGATGTCTACGTTTTCGCGTCCACAACTACATCTCCACATTTTTGAACCCTCATTTTTATATTATTCTATATTTTAAGACTGCATTATAAAATAATATTTGATGAAAACAAGCTAAGAGCGTAGGTAAAAAGATAGCAAACATATATAATGCACCAGGTGATGGAATAACCGTATCTTTTTCCAGCTTTGCTTGATCTGACAAATAAGTAAGCCGGCGTTAACAGGAAAACAAGCCATATCCAAGCGCTTAAACTGTTTTTCGTCTTTTTAAGCTCCCAAACATCTAGGGCCCAAAACAAAAGAGACAACACGCTAATGGCTAAAATAATGCCGATGTTATTCACCTTTAACATAGTTAAAACAATACCAACAATAAACGGACATATGGCAAGAAGCCAAACATACACGTCGCTGGCGGACTCCAGCGGGGGCGGTGGCATCAGGTGGGGAGCCACTGCACTTAACGCCGTCTGGTATAGCGGAACCCAGTTGTTCATTCCGGCCTTCCATACCATTGTGTTTCGATCAAGTTCGCCTGCGTGCAGCAATCCTGCAATTTCGCTTGAAGAGGCGGGCCCAAATCGATGGCTTCCCTTGTAGTAAAACCACGCGATATTATCCCCAAGCTGAGCAGAAATGGCCGCATATTTTGGGGTACCACAGGCGACGCAGAAGTTTCCGATATCTGAATTTTGATATCCACAGGTACATCTCCACATAGTCGGCTTCATTCCCATCAAATAATTTATAATACTTAAAGTTATAACATAAATTTTACAGTAAAACAAAATATTGGAAAATATCTTAAAAATAGCCGCAGGATGGCATACATCCTGCGGCTTAAAGCATATCGGGAAATTATTTTGTAAAGTAGTGCACCGCGCCCAAAAACAGCTTTTGATCCTTTGCGCCGGGTACATTCTTGTGAATATTTTCGCCGATGCGCTCCGAATGAGCCATCTTTGCAAATATTCTGCCATCTGGTGAAGTAATACCTTCAATAGCGCAATCGGAGAAGTTGGGGTTAAATTCGGTATCTAATGTCGGTGCGCCGGAGAGGTCGACATATTGGGTAGCAATCTGTCCGTTTTCAGCCAATTGGGCAATCAGTTCCGGGGTAGCGACAAAGCGTCCCTCGCCATGAGAAACCGGAATAGTATGCAAGTCGCCTATGGCGTTATACATCATCCAAGGCGAACGGTTTGAGCAGACACGGGTCGTTACAAGCTTGGACTGATGGCGGCCGATGCGGTTAAAGGTGAGCGTGGGGGCATTTTCGTCCGGCGCGATAATCTTGCCGAAGGGCACAAGCCCCAGCTTGACAAGCGCCTGGAAACCGTTGCAAATGCCGATCATTAAGCCATCACGATTTTCCAAGAGGTTATTAACGGCCTCGCCGATGCGCGGATTTCTGAAGAAGGCCGTAATAAACTTGCCTGAACCGTCCGGCTCGTCGCCACCTGAGAAGCCACCTGGTACTGCGAGAATATTGCATTCGTGAATCAAACGTTCAAACTCTTTGGCAGAATACTCAATGTCCGCTGCCGAAAGATTCTGTACAATAAAGGTTTCGGTGACAGCACCTGCGCGCTCAAAAGCGCGTGCGGTGTCATATTCACAGTTGGTGCCCGCAAAAACCGGCAGCAGCACGCGCGGCTTTGCCACTTTAATGGCAGGAGCAGGACGCTTTTCAGCGGGTTTGGCTTCATAGGCAGTTAGCGCGGTTTTGGGTGTGGGCAGGCGGTAGGGATATACCAGTTCAAGTTTTTCGGTATAGAGCTTGAAAGTTTCATTTAAATCAATACTGCTTTGATTGCAATAGAACGAAAATGCAGCAGTAGTTTCGCCGATTTTAACAGCTTCGGCCGGGATTTTATCACACTCGATAATAATGGCTGAAGGTTGGCGATTAAACCAGAAATCGTCTGAAAAACCGTCGCAGAGTTTAACGCCAATTCGATTACCCAGTCCCATTTTAAAGAGGCCTTCCGCAACACCGCCCATGCCGCAGACCCACGCTGCGCGCACCTCGCCGGCCGCAATCAGTGCTTCAAGTGCGTCAAGCATCTGGCGAACGCTGTTTAAATCCGGTATACCGTGGCTGTCCACTGCGGGAAGCATCAAGGCAATTGCGGAGCCGGCCTTTTTAAATTCCGGCGAGATAATGCGTGAAGCTTTTGAAACCGATACCGCGAACGAAATCAGCGTTGGTGGCACATCAATATGCTCAAAACTGCCGGACATGGAGTCTTTACCGCCGATCGCACCACACTCCAGCGCAATCTGTGCATCCAGGGCGCCGAGTAATGCGGCTAGCGGCTTGCCCCAGCGGATGTCGTCGTGGCGCAGCCGCTCGAAATACTCCTGGAACGAAAGCCAGCACCGCTTTCTTGAGCCGCCAGCGGCAATTACCTTGGCAATCGACTCACATACCGCCGTCACAGCACCGGCATAGGGGTTGCGCTTTGAAATATAGGGGTCAAAAGCGTACGCCATCAGCGAGGCAGTATCGGTTTCACCGTTTAGCACTGGAATTTTGGCAGCCATCGTCTGAACAGGCGTTTCCTGATATTTGCCACCGAAGGGGAAAAGCACAGTTCCGCCGCCAATAGAGGCGTCAAACCGCTCAGCCAGTCCTTTCTGTGAGCAAACGTTTAAATCGGCTGCCATGCGGCGTAAGCGTTCAGCAAACGGGAGATATTCCGTCGAAGAAGCCTCAACAGCAGGGGCTGCCACGCGGGCGCAGACATGCTTTTGCGCGCCGTTTGTGTTCAAAAACGCGCGGGAAAGATTGACGATCGTTTTTCCACGCCAGCTCATGGTCATGCGGCCGGTGTCGGTCACTTTAGCAACCGGTACGCCGCTTAAATTTTCGGTCTTGGCAATCTCTAAAAAGCGTTCAACATTTTTAGAATCCAAGACAACAGCCATGCGCTCCTGCGATTCGCTGATGGCAAGCTCGGTGCCATCCAGACCTTCGTATTTCTTTGGTACAGCGTCAAGATCGATATCGAGGCTGTCAGCCAATTCGCCGATGGCCACTGACACACCGCCCGCGCCAAAGTCGTTACAGCGCTTGATCATTTTGGCAGCCTCAGGGTTTCTAAAAAGACGCTGAATCTTGCGCTCCTCAGGGGCGTTGCCCTTTTGAACCTCGGCACCGCAGGTCAAAAGGCTCTCAGACGAGTGTGCTTTAGAAGAGCCTGTTGCACCGCCGCAGCCGTCGCGGCCGGTCTTGCCACCCAGCAGCAGCACGATGTCGCCGGTCTGGGGTACCATGCGAACAACATTTTCCGCTGGGGCGGCCGCGATGACAGCGCCCACCTCCATGCGCTTGGCTACATAACCGGGATGATAGATTTCCTGAACCAAGCCGGTCGCAAGGCCGATTTGGTTGCCGTAGGAGGAATAACCCGCTGCCGCCTGTGTGACGATTTTGCGCTGTGGCAGCTTACCAGGCATTGTCTCGGAAATCGGCTTGAGCGGGTTGGCCGCGCCCGTGACGCGCATGGCCTGATAAACATAGCTTCTGCCCGAGAGCGGGTCGCGGATTGCGCCGCCTAGGCAGGTGGCCGCGCCGCCGAAAGGTTCAATTTCGGTCGGGTGGTTGTGTGTCTCGTTTTTAAACATTAAGAGCCAATCTTCATCCTGACCATCAACATCGACCTTGATCTTGACCGAGCAGGCGTTGATCTCTTCTGACTCGTCGAGGTCCGGCAGCAGGCCGCGTTTCTTCAAAGCCTTTGCGCCGATGGTTGCTAAATCCATCAGTGTAATGGGGCGGTCCACGCGTCCCAAGCTGACGCGCAGATCAAGGTAGCGCTTGAATGCGTTTTTAACGGTATCCGATTCAAAAGAAATATGATCAAACTGGGTGGAAAAGGTCGTGTGACGGCAGTGATCCGACCAATAAGTGTCGATGAGTTTTAACTCAGTAAAAGTGGGATCGCGCTGTTCGCTGATAAAATAATCGCGGCAACACTGCAGGTCGTCCAACTCCATCGCAAGGCCGTATTGTGCAACCATCTGGGCCAGCTCCTCGTTGGAGGCGCGACAAAAACCGGTGAGCACCGCAACGTCCGGCGGGCTGGGATAGTCGGTCTCCAGCGTGTCGGGCAGTGCCAGCGACGCCTCGCGGCTTTCTACCGGGTTGATGAGATACTGCTTGACGGACGCAAATTCTTCATCAGAGAGGTTGCCCTCCAAGATAAAGACGCGGGCGCAGCGGATGAGGGGGCGCTCCTTCTGGGTCTGGAGCTGGATGCACTGTGCAGCGGAATCGGCGCGCTGATCATATTGACCCGGCAGATATTCGACGGCGAACACGCGCCCTGCAGCGGCAGGAAGCACATCGTGTGCGATATCGACCTGCGGCTCGCCAAATACTGTCATTCTAGCGGAGACAAAATCCTCCGGGGTGATACGCTCGGCATCATAGCGGTTCAAAATACGAACCGCCTTTAAGCTATCTAGACCCAATGCGGCATTCAGATCGCCCAGTACCCCCTGTGCTTCTACGGCAAAGGGCTGCTTTTTCTCAATGAATACCCGAAATACTGCCATAATGTCCACTCCTATTCTAATCACATGTTAAAACGCCGGTGCAAGCCGCACCATCTGACGCGGTAAGCAAGACGTTTATGAAATCACCAGCGGGAATTCCCGCCCGTTCAGGAACATTGACATATAAATAGTTATCGCTATAGCCGCCTCCGGTCGCCTCCAACAGTACGCGCGCCCTGCGCCCGATTTGACCGCGGGCAAATTGTGCACCGCTTAATGCGCATAGATCCGCCAGTTGCTTGGCTCTCTGCTTTTTAACAGGCGGAGGAACCTGATTTTCCATCGCCGCTGCAGGGGTACCAGCTCGGGGAGAATATTCAAATATGTGCGCCCTCAAAAGGCCGATGCGCCTGACGGTTCGGCAGGTTTCTTCGAATTCTTGGTCGGTTTCACCGGGGAAGCCGACGATGATATCAGTTGTGATCGATGGGTTTGAGAATAACTGCCGAATTTTATCCACAGTCGTGATAAAATCATCGGCAGAATAGTGCCGGTTCATCCGCTTCAATGTCGCGTCACAACCAGATTGCAGCGGGATATGAAATTGTGGACAGAGCGCAGGAATCTTCGATAGCGCCTGCCAGTCTGCTTCGCTTAGCAGGTCAGGTTCGACTGAGCCTAAGCGCAGTCTAAAGTTGCCATGCGCCGAAGCAGCAGCACTGACCGCTTCGGGCAGTGAAGCACCCGAACCAGCGCCATAGCGCGAAATATTGATGCCGGTTAGTACAACTTCATGGTAGCCTGCATCCGCTAATTTTTGCGTCTCGACCGCAATCTGTTCCAGCGGTCGAGAACGAACACCACCGCGGGCATAGGGGATGATGCAGTAGGAGCAAAAGCGATCGCAGCCGTCCTGAATTTTAAGGTAGGCGCGTTGAAAGCTGTCGTCAAATTTTTGAGCGTTTAAAGGCTCAAAAGGCTCGTCCAGTGCATAGGGCGCAATCTCCACTTTACGCTGGCGGGTTTTAAAATAGTTAAGTACCAGTGCTACCAGCTGACTGCGATCTTTAGTGCCGGTGATAATGTCCGCCTCGGCAAGTGCGGTGGCATCTTCGGGCGAGGTCTGCGGCATGCAGCCGGTCAGCACCAGGACGGCATCGGGCAATTCACGCCGCAGTCTTCTGACGATCTGACGGGTCTTGCGGTCGGCTAATGAAGTGACCGTGCAAGAATTGATGACCACCAAATCAGCTTTTTCACCATTTTCAGCAAAAAAACCGTGCTGCGCAAAAAGTCCTTCGAGCGCCTGTGTTTCATACTGATTGACTTTACAGCCGAGCGATATAAATCTAGCGCGCATCATGACCTCCTAACCGCACAACGTACAAATAATTCGTAATCATTATATACAACATGACCACAAAAGGCAAGGCGTTACGCGGTATTTGACAACAAAAACAAACGCCAAAATTATTTTGATTAGCTGTAGGGGCGGCAATGGGAGATTTGCACCGCCTTTGTGGTGCACCACCGCATATTTACCCCGTCTAAATGCATATACTCCAAACAGCAAAAGGTGTGTAAATAAGCCATTTGGCTAAAGATGCGAGGTGCTGTTTAAGGTGAAATTACTAATAAAAAGACAAAAGAAAACGGTAGCGGTATTACTTTGCGCTGCCATGTTGCTGTTTGTGCTGCCGCTCGGCGCAGTGTGTGCACAGGAAGAAGATGCCTTGCCCGCGGCAGCGCTGGTGAATACAAATATTCCCTGCCGCTCGGCAATATTAATCGAGCCTGAAAGCGGTAAGATCTTGTTTGAAAAAGATGCGGACACCCTTATGCCGCCAGCTTCGATTACAAAAATTATGACCATGCTGTTGGTTATGGAGGCAGTTGATTCGGGTAAAATAAGCCTTGACGATACCGTAACCTGCTCACCGCATGCCAGCTCTATGGGCGGTACACAGATATGGTTTGAACCGGGCGAGCAAATGACGGTGCACGAGCTGCTAAAAGCGACGGCTATCGCCAGTGCAAATGACGCGGCCGTAGCACTCGGCGAGCATGTATCGGGCAGTGAAGAAGCCTTCGTCAACCTGATGAACACGCGTGCCCAGGAATTGGGTATGACCAATTCGACCTTTAAAAATGCCACAGGGTTGGATGCCGATGGCCATTTGACCACGGCGCGTGACATTGCGGCCATGTCTGCTGAGCTGCTAAAACACCCCAAGATTATCGAATACACCACCATTTGGATGGATAGTCTGCGCAATGGGGAAACGCAATTGGTAAACACCAATAAGCTGGTGCGCTTTTTTAAAGGTGCGACGGGGCTAAAGACCGGTACAACTGATGGGGCGGGTTCTTGCCTGTCGGCCTCAGCCACCCGGGATGGTCTGTCACTCATTGCGGTGGTGCTCGGCTCTGATACCAGCGACCAGCGCTTTGGATCGGCGCGCGGCCTGCTGGAATATGGCTTTGCCAACTATGAAGCAAGACCGGTGCCCGAGCCCGAACCTTCAATCGTGCCAGTTAAGGTTAGAGGCGGTGTACGCCAGCAGGTTAACCTGAAAAGCTGCGCTCCCAAGCAAATGCTGGTCGAAAAGGGACGCGGTACCTCGCTGACGCAGCAGCAGAAAATGGTTGAAGATTTTGAAGCGCCGGTTGCTGAGGGCACTCATGCGGGCACAATACGCGTGATGCTTGACGGGGTGATTATCTGCGAGTATGATGTGGTTACAGCTGAATCAGTGGATAAAATGGATCTGCGTTCCGCACTCATGTTAATTTGGGCGGAGTTGACTCGGATGCGCTAAAACTTACTCTTAAACACCCCGATTTTTAATATATTATTATAAAATTAATAGATTCGCGGTTGAAATAGGGTAAGATTTCGTGTAAAATAAACTTAAATTAACAAGATCATTTTGTTTAAATAATCCGGTCGTTTAAAAAACAACAAGGGGTGACAGCATTGCCGATTGAACTTAATTTTGATTTTATCGAGCCCTTTGTAACCCGAGGGGATTTTGAAGCAATAGCGCCGGAAATTCTGGCGGCGCAGCGGACGCTGCGGCAAGGAACTGGGGCTGGCAGCGATTTTCTTGGCTGGATGAACCCACGGGCAATCAACACCGATGATGACCTGCTGCGGCTGACCCGCTGTGCAGAGCGGTTGCGCCAAACCAGTGACGTTGTGCTGGTGGTAGGTATTGGCGGTTCTTATCTTGGGGCGCGCGCCGCCATTGAGTATTTAATCTCTCCGCTATATAACTGCTTACCCAGTGAATCGCCAAAAATTTGGTTTTTGGGCAACGATCTTTCGGCCTCACATATCGTTGAGGTTTTGAAAACTTGCAAGGGGAAACGCCTGTCGGTTATCGTAATTTCGAAATCTGGTACGACAACCGAGCCGGCTGTGGCTTTTCGCCTCCTAAAGCAGGAAATGACTAGGCGCTATGGCGAACTCGCGGCTCATCGTATTGTAGCTATTACCGATAAAGCGCATGGTGCTCTGCGCACCATGGCCGATCAAGAAGGTT
>JAEWNU010000014.1 GCA_023456995.1 Bacillota bacterium | reverse complement strand
CTCAATATGAGCAAAGCTGCCTTTAAAAGAGCCGTCGGAAGGCTGTTAAAAGAGGGCGCTATAAAGATAACAGATGCTGGGATTCAAAAAATGTGGTAATACTATATAGCAGTCAAGGGGATTCCAGTAGGGTTTGAGACATAACGAGACCCCGTAAGATTTTGTGTAAATGTAGTTTCCTAATATACAAGTGAATAAGCATTCCGGTAATTTTTCGACATTGTTGATTAGCTATCTTCCGACATACACTCACCTTTTTCGTAGCCCACCTTTTCTTCCGACTCTCATTGCATTACCTGGTGGAAAATTTCCCATAAATTAAAAACATCCCTTTGTTCAAGTTTTCTTTGCTGAAATTCTTGTCCAAAGGGATGCATCTATTAACTTTTACACAAAATTTTCCGCGGTCTTTGATTCCAGTACGGTATGAGACATAACCCAACTAAATCTATAGCTGCCTTGCCTTTAACATGACCTATTTTGATTTTTTTTATTATTTTTTTCAGATATACCAAAACGGCTACGCATAGGTCTATTGGCTTTTTTTTGAGCTTTGCCTGCCGGGCCACTGGTTTTGTACTGTGCTGGCGCAAGTAGAAATGTATGAGTGGGCTTGCCACAGATTTTGCAACCCTTCATTGCCTCCATCACATGCTCTATCAAATCACTCGGGATTTCGATATTGCTCTGCTCGGGTGCAATATCGATTTTTCCGATTTCCTTACTGGAGATCCCTGTGCGATCTGTTATGGCTCCGATGATGTGGTTTGCATTGATACGACTACTAGAGCCAACGTCAACAACCATTATTCCGAAATCCATCGGACGCACCTTGGGGCGGGCAGCCTTTTTCTCGGCTTCATAGGAATTTGTTTTCTTGTCAGCCGCTCTACGCCGGGTTTCTATGGGGGCCAACTCACCTCCTTCATGCTTAAGATGACTGACGGTCGCTGTGGCCGGCTGGCAGATTTCCATATAGTGCAGCGATAGTGCCGCCTCGGCAATGCCTTGAAGAGAGCATCCACGCGCAAGAAGGTCGTTAACCATTTGAGAAAATATCGGATTTATCCCGCCCTGAAGCTGCGCCTCAAGCTCGTCGCTCGCTCTTTCAATTGCCTTAAGCTGAATATCTAAAATCGTGGGCAGCGGCAGTTGTTTGATTTCTGATTTCGCTGCAACAGCGATTCGCCTTAGCTGATAAACCTCGCGCTTGCTGCTGCAAATCGTAATACTACAGCCGTCTTTTCCGGCTCAGCCGGTTCTTCCAATTCGATGGATGTAGTACTCTCTATTAGACGGGATGTCAAAGTTTATAACATATTCTATGTCGCTGACATCGATACCTCGGGCGGCAATGTCCGTTGCGATAAGAATCCTTGTCTTGCCCGCCTTAAAGCCCCGCATTGTGCTGACGCGCTGGCTCTGTTTGATGTCGCTGTGTAAGCTGTCGGCGCTGATGTTACGCTCATTGAGATAGCTTGCCAGTTCGTCCACCATCTTCTTGGTTGCACAAAAAATAATGGCGCGGGCCGGTTGGTAGTATTTAATGAGCATTGCAAGGGCCTCTTTTTTTCTTGCGTAGGGAATATCGATAAATCTCTGCTCAATATTTTCGAGGGTAATCTGGCTCTTATCAGTTTCCACAAGGGTCGGATCCTTCTGAAACTCCTTGGTAATCTTCATAATCGCAGGCGGTACAGTTGCGGAAAACAGCACGGTTTGACGCTCCTCGGGGGTATCGGTTAAAATAGTCTCAATATCCTCCTTAAAGCCCATGTTCAGCATTTCGTCTGCCTCATCAAGCACAATGAGTTTGAGTTTATTCAGCTTGATCGTTTTGCGACGCATATGGTCCATTATGCGGCCGGGCGTTCCGACAACAAGGTTTGCACGGCGCAAATCAATGCACTGCTTTTCAATCGATGCGCCTCCATAAATGGCGACAGGCCGAATCCCCTCCTTAAAGCGGGCCAGCTTACCGATTTCCTCAGTGGTCTGCATCGCCAACTCTAGGGTCGGGCATAGAATTAGCACCTGAATGGTGGGCTTTTCCTCATGTGTATCGACCCTTTCAATGGCAGGAATTGCAAACGCTACGGTTTTTCCTGTACCGGTCTGTGAACGGGCGATAACATCTACACCAGTGCGGATTACCGGAATTGCTTTGGCTTGTATGGGTGTTGCAGAATTAAATCCCATAAGAGAAACAGCGCGTTCCACCTTCGGGGTGAGACTCATTTCGGAGAATGATACTTTTGTCATGTAATTCCTCAATTCTAAAAAATAAAAACGAGGATCGAAATCCTCGTTTTTTAAAGCGATAGCATAACTAAATAATAGTATCATCTTAAAATATTATTGTCAAATCAACAATTAATGGAATTTTGATTAATAATTATCCCAAATAACCATTTAAAATATTGCTGCGAAGCTCAGAATCTTGATTAAAGAATATTTTATCAATAATGCGAAGCTCGTTAACAATTAGGTTGTATCAATAAGGTTATGGTAAATGCACTGATTCAAAAAAAGAGAACTTTCCGTATCAAGATACTTTTTTATAAAATCTTCTGGTGGCTAAGCATTTATATCTAATATTCGCTCATACATAGAATTTGACCACAATTGAATTATCTTAAATCTAATTTAACCTGGCTTAAACAATTAAGCATACACCCTTATGTTTTCGAATTACTGCATATAACAAACAACTGTTGTTTGCAAATTTTAAAAAACTCGCTACGCATGGTAGCATTTCAGAATTAAAAGGCGCTTCTA
>JAEWNU010000013.1 GCA_023456995.1 Bacillota bacterium | reverse complement strand
TACTGAGATTTGAGGGATTATTTATGTCGGGACATTCAAAATGGAGTACCATTAAGCGTAAGAAGGAAGCAACCGATTCTAAGCGCGCCAGCATCTTCACGAAAATTGGCCGTGAAATTGCCGTGGCTGTACGCGAGGGCGGAGGCGATCCTTCGGTCAATGGCAAACTCCGCGATCTGATCGCGAAGGCAAAAGCCAACAATGTCCCTAATGACAATATTGACCGTCTTGTCAAAAAGTGTATGGGCGACGGCGACAAGAGCAACTATGAGGAGATGACCTATGAGGGCTATGGGCCCTGTGGCATCGCAGTTATGGTGGAGGCACTCACTGATAACCGCAACCGCACAGCTGGCGATTTGCGCCACTATTTTGACAAGTGTGGCGGCAACCTTGGCCAGAATGGTAGCGTTTCTTTTTTGTTTGAGCAAAAAGGCATTATTGCAATTGAAAACAGTGATGGCAAAATTTCTGAAGATAAAATTTTTGAGGATGCCATGCTCGATGGCGTACTGGATATCAAGTACGAGGAAGAGGGCATTGAAATCGCCACTGATCCGCATGAGCTGCGTAATATTCGTTTGGCATTGGAAGCGTTGGGCTATAGCTTTGCTTCCGCTGAAGTGGAGTATGTACCCAATACCTACACCAAAATTGATGACCCGGATTTGCAGCTGAAAATGCAGAAACTGATTGACCTGCTAGAAGAAAATGACGATGTCCAAGAGGTCTACCACAACTGGGATATGCCAGAAGAAGAGGAATAAATATCAGTTTAAATCCCCTTTTAAATTCACAAATTTAAAAGGGGATTTTATAATGGAGTTCATTGTGGTAAATTAAGTGGTATTGAAGCAAAAAAATGCACATAAATAATGTGGAGTTGGGAAAATGGGAAAATTGAAAAGGTTTGTTTTTGTAGCCTTATTAGCAATGAGTTTGGTTGCTTGCCAAAATAATAATCAGCTTAGTATCAACTTTGAACCCGGCATCAATCAAATACAGCAAATTACTGAGGCGGAGTCTAAAAGTGACGACATTCAATCTCAAAAAGACTTAGAGCCAAGCTCCGCTCGAGTGTCAGAGTCATCAGTGACAGAGCTGGACAGGGGAAAGGCATCTGAAAGTGCTGTTGGAGGACTGTCAAAAGCCAAACGGAAACTACATTTCAAAAGCTGAGCGAAGCGCCAGTAACGCTATCAGCCGGACAAACTCCGATTACACCTTGGGAATATCAGAAGTTATTGGGGAAAGGCATGGATGTAGACTGGTGTAAAACATCTCAGGGCAAAGAGTTCTATAACGAGCAGACGGTCATAGATTTCAAAAATGCAGGAGTACAGCATGTTCGCATTAGAATCAAAGACAAGTCAGACGGGGAATTGATGTCTATTCTGGATAAACAGATTAATGACTGTCTTTCTAATGGTTTAATTCCGGTTATTGCTTATCAAGCAGATGAATTTAAAAATGAACCTAGTCAGGAAAATATTGATAAGGTGGTAAAATGGTGGACCACCATCGCAGAACGGTATAAAGATAAATCGTATCTACTTTCTTTCGATCTATTGATTGAAGCTACTGATGCGCTGAATAAACAGCCGGAGAAGCTTAATGAAGTCTATGAAAAGTTGGTGACCGCAATTCGTAAAACCAATCCAGCTAGAATCATTATGATGTCGCCGAGACTTAGATCTGATCCTGCCTACCTTAGCGAACTTGCAATACCCAGCCATCATAACGGATAT
Source organism: Bacillota bacterium (assembly GCA_023456995.1). Lineage (GTDB taxonomy): Bacteria > Bacillota > Clostridia > Oscillospirales > Ruminococcaceae > Yanshouia. The sequence goes on along the minus strand of JAEWNU010000013.1, from coordinate 2,042 downwards.
ATGATGGCAGAATGGCACTTCTACGCTGCTGGACCATCCAAAGATAATGAAAGAAAGCTGTGGACAACAGGAACAGACGAGGAGAAGCAGCTTGTTCTCGAAAAAATTGATTATGCTCTACGGTGGCAGAAGGACACCGGAATTGCCACTTGGGTAGGAGCATGGATGCCCGGCAATTATAACGATGGCGATGATTATACGATAAAGGAGCAGGTCGCATTCGGACATTTATGACAGATGCTCTTGTAAATGCTGGAATACCATTTGCAGTTAATTCAGATACAAAGTTCTACAACAGAGAAGCCAATCAATGGGATTTAAAAATGCAACCAGTTTTTGAATCAATTTATAAATAGTAAAAAACCGCTGCATTATTGTGTAATGCAGCGGTTCCTTCTTTTTGAACGAATATTACTCGCATTGTATGGTACTTGATTGCTAAAGACAATTTTACAGCCGCTGAATACAGATGCCGATAAGGCCCGGGCCAGTGTGAACAACAAGCGCAGGGCTGATCTGGCCAGTGATGTAGTCGGTGTAGTTTGGCAATAGTGCTTTGACTTTTTCACCGACTTGTTCGACTTCCTGCTCGGCACCGCCGTGAACAACAGCTATAATATATTTATCACTGTGAGATAGAAAATCGTAGGTAAGTGAGATGGCACTGTCTAGAACAGCTTTGCGGCCTCTGGCCTTTTTTACGGTGTAGTAGACGCCCTCCTCATTGCAAGAAATCACCGGTAAGATGCCCAGCAGAGAGCCCATTGTGGCAGAAACCAGGCCAATTCTGCCGCCCTTTTTCAGGTATTCCAGCGTAGACACACAGAAATAGATTCGAGTATCTCCCACCGCCTTTAGCAAGGCGCTTTCAATTTCATCGAGAGAGCGGCCCTCTTCAATAAGCTGTCCAGCGCGAATAGCTGTCAGGCCAGAGGCAATCCCAATATTTTTAGTGTCGATAATACGACAATCTAATTGTGGAAACTCCTTGGCCATAACAGTGAATATATTGTGTGTACCACTCAAACCACTTGAGATGGTCACAATAATCACCTGATCATAACCCATGTCACAGATGTTCTGTAATGACTGTGCGATGGTTTCCCCTGAGGGCAGGGATGTTTTAGGGACCTCTTGATCAAAGCGGTCGTAGACCTCCTGTGCGGTGATATCAACCCCGTCTCTAAATTCACCATAGCTGTATTGGATCATTAATGGAACCACAAACATGCTATATTTCTCAATATAAGATTTTGGAACATCTGAGCAGGAATCAGTAAGCAGTGCAATTTTATGATTCATCTTCATACTCCAAATAAGATATTTGACACCATTATAAAAGATTAACAATAACATGTCAATTGATTCAAGTAACCATTAAGCAATTAATCAATTGACAGATACGACAACTTGTGTCGCATTTGCATTTTACAAAGCATTAAAAGGCATTGGATGCTGAAATCCAATGCCTTTTAAATGTACTGTTGAGTTTAGCCGAGGACAGAAAGCAGGATACCAGCTGCAATAGCAGAACCGATAACACCAGCAACGTTCGGACCCATGGCGTGCATGAGTAGGAAGTTGGAGGGGTTTTCCTTCTGACCAACGACCTGCGACACACGTGCAGCCATAGGAACAGCGGAAACGCCTGCAGAACCAATCAGCGGGTTAACAGGCTTGCCACCCATGGCAACGCTCATAACGTTCATTAGTTTGGCAAGCAGCACACCACCGGCGGTGCCAAGGGCAAACGCGGTGACGCCCATGACCATGATACCCAGTGTCTTGGCGTTCAGGAACGCCTCCGCAGTAGCGGTGGAGCCAACTGAAATACCAAGGAAAATGGTGACGATGTTCATCAACTCGTTCTGAGCGGTTTTATTGATACGGTCAACAACACCAGATTCTTTCATCAGGTTGCCGAACATCAGCATGCCAAGCAGCGGCACGGTGGAGGGCAGAATAAGGCCAACCAGCGTGGTAACCGCGATCGGGAATACAATCTTCTCGGTCTTGGAAACGGGGCGCATGCTGTCCATGCT
>JAEWNU010000012.1 GCA_023456995.1 Bacillota bacterium | reverse complement strand
TGAGTGGCGCGAGGAGATCTGCCGCGCAAACAAGGTGGATGGCGTGCTGGTACACTACAACCGCAGCTGTAAGCCTTGGAGCGGCTATATGGCCGAAATGCAGCGCCGGTTCACCCGAGATCTTGGTGTACCCTGCGCGGGCTTTGACGGCGACCAGGCCGACCCTCGCAACTTTAACGCTGCCCAGTACGAGACCCGCGTTCAGGGCCTTGTGGAAGCGATGCAGGAAAACAAACGCCTCAAAGAGGAGGGCCGTGCATAATGGGTATCGAAGCTTTACTGAAAGAATTTACTGATATTGCCGCCACACCCGGTCAGCAGCTGAGCAATTATAAGGCGGCGGGCAAAAAGATTATCGGCGTACTGCCCTACTTTGCGCCCGAAGAGCTAGTCTATGCCGCCGGTATGGTACCGATGGGTATGTGGGGCAGCAACAACAAAAACATTGTCAAGGCTAAGGAATATTGCGCAACCTTTTATTGCACAATCGCCCAGATTGGCCTTGAGATGCTGCTTGACGGTACCCTCGACCAGCTCGACGGTATCATTACTCCCACCATCTGCGATACGCTCCGCCCAATGTCACAAAACTACCGCGTAGCGATGGGCGACAAGATGAAGGTGATCTTCTTAGCGCATCCGCAGAACCGTGTTAAGGAATTCGGCGTCAAGTTCTGCATGAGCCAGTATACTAACATCAAGCGTGAGCTTGAGGAAGTATCTGGTGCGCCAATAACTGATGCTGCAATTTCCAACGCCATCAAGGTGTACAACAAGAGCCGTGCCGCCCGTCGCAAGTTTGTCAAGCTGGCAAATGCACATTGCGATGTCATTACCGCTACCAAGCGCAGTGCGGTGCTCAAGGCCTCTTACTTTATGCTAAAGGATGTTTATACCGAGAAGCTTGAGGCACTCAACGCCGAGCTTGAGAAACTGCCGGTATGTCAGTGGAAGGGTGTCAAGATCGTTACCTCTGGTATTATCTGCGATAACCCCAAGCTGCTGTCGATCTTTGAAGAAAACAACATTGCCATTGCCGCCGACGATGTGGCACATGAGAGCAGAGGCATCCGCATAGATGCTGCAGAAACTGGTGACCCAATGCGGGCGCTGGCAGAGCAGTTTGCCGCACAGGATTATGACGTTCTGCTTTATGATCCGGAGTCTAACCTTAACCGCCGTGGCGAGTTTGTTGCCAAGCTGGTCAAGGATAGCGGTGCGCAGGGACTGGTTCTGTTTATGCAGCAGTTCTGCGACCCCGAGGAAATGGAATATCCTTCGTTGAAAAAGGCACTTGATCAGGCCGGCGTACCGCACATTAAGCTGGGCGTTGACCAGCAGATGCGCGATTTTGGTCAGGCCAAGACCGCTATTCAGGCGTTTGCCGATGTTCTTTCAATGAACAACTAAATTATTGAACCTATTAAAAAGGCTCCGCGTTTTTTACGCGGAGCCTTTTTGTAATAGCAGTAGCGACAGATTGTCCGTTTAATAGCGTTAGAATCACGTATAATAAAGTAGTGTCCACTATATAACGACAATTCTTATTATTAAGTGAAAATTCCCCTATAATTTCAATTGACAATATGTTATCATATATCTGTAACAGGATATTTAACTTTAGGACATTTTTAATTTATATTTTTGTAAATACTATAAGCAAAATTTGTGCGAAAACAACAATTAGCAGCAGAATTTATAGCGACTATGATATATATAAATGCTAATACTTGTTATTGCAAAATCGTATTACTCAATATTGAACGTGCATGCTATGATGATATCAGACTAAAGCGTAAAATTAATTAATCGTAGGAGACTATGAAATGCAGGAGTTATTGGAGCAATCAATGATATATGCAAGAACCTTTATATCACAAGGCAAGGTCGCAACTTATATTCCGATGCTTGCTCAGGTTGACCCAACCCTGTTGGGCGTATGCATAAAAACAGTTGAAGGCAAAACATACTGTGCTGGCGATTTTAAGTATCCCTTTACAATACAAAGTATTTCTAAAACTATATTGCTGATTTTGGCGCTTCAGATTGCGGGATATGACAAGGTATTTTCTAAGGTCGGATTTGAGCCGACAGGAGATGCCTTTAACTCTATTGTTAAACTCGAAACCAAAACACCACGTCCACTGAATCCAATGATTAATGCGGGTGCAATTGCGGTAGCTAGCTGTCTGACAGGTCATGACCGGTTTGAGCAGTTTTTGCAGCTGACACGAAGGCTGTGCGCGCGGGCCACTGTACAACTCAATGAGGCAGTATATTACTCTGAAAAAGGTGCCGGCATGCGCAATCGTTCTATGGCCTATTTTATGCAAAGTGAGAATTTATTGGATGGTGACATTGAAAATCTCTTGGACTTTTATTTTAAAATGTGCTCGGTTGATGTGACCGCCGAAGACCTTGCAAACTACGGCATGGTATTGGCTAATGGAGGAATAGATCCCCTTACGGGGGAACTATTGGTTGAAAGCTGGATACTGCGCATTGTAAAAACGCTGATGATAACCTGCGGATTATACGATGGCTCAGGCGAGTTTGCCATTAAAGTCGGAATCCCCTCTAAAAGCGGGGTGGGTGGTGGCATCGTTTCGGCAGTGGAAAACCGGATGGGAATTGGCGTGTTTTCACCGGCCTTGGATGCAAAGGGAAACAGCATTGGAAGCTACCGTGTGTTGGAGTATCTTTCTCATGAACTTGGTTTGCACTACTTTTCATAGAGCCGTTAAGCCTTGAAATTGTGTGAGGGGAGGAAAGTTTGAGGGGGAGGAAAATGCTAAAGAAAAAAGGAGGAATGTAGCACAAACCAGAATAATGCATTACATCAGATTAAAACGATGCAGCAGACTAGAAATGTTAATAATTTACGAGGGAGTGTTTGATGTGTTCGCAACTTTAATTGGAAATCTGAACAACTGGCTTTATACATATATTCTGATCGTTCTTCTTATTGGTGTCGGTCTCTATTTTACCTTCAAAACTAATTTTGTGCAATTTCGTATGTTTATAGAGTCTATAAAAGTGGTGACTGAGCCCAAAGAAGATGAAAAATCGATTTCTTCCTTCGAGGCATTGATGGTTTCTACTGCTTCCCGCGTTGGTGTTGGCAATATAGCGGGCGTTTCAACAGCTATTTGCCTAGGCGGTGCGGGCTCAGTATTTTGGATGTGGCTTATTGCGCTGGTGGGAAGTGCTTCGGCTTTTATAGAAAGCACACTAGCTCAGATATATAAGGTGCGGGATACAGATGGCAGCTCCTTTGGCGGCCCGGCCTATTACATTCAGGCGGTACTTAAGAACCGTGGCCTTGGTGTTCTGTTTGCCGTGATGCTCATTCTTACCTATATGGGCGGGTTTAACATGGTTGCGGCTTTTAATATTGCCTCCGCGTTTGAAGGATATAGTTTTTATACGTCGAATACTCCACTCATTATAGGTGCGCTGCTTGCAATTGTTACGGGTCTCTGCATCTTTGGCGGCGGCAAGCGTTTGAGCAAGATCACCGGCATTATTGTACCGGTTATGGCGATCTCGTATATTCTTGTTGCATTGGTGGTTGTAGTGCTTCACATCAATTTGGTTCCAGGAATGTTCTTAGCTATATTTACAGAAGCGTTTGATGTTTCGGCTATTTTTGGTGGCTTTATTGGCTCCTGCGTGATGTACGGAATTAAGCGCGGCCTTTATTCTAACGAAGCTGGCGTCGGCTCGGCACCAAA
>JAEWNU010000011.1 GCA_023456995.1 Bacillota bacterium | reverse complement strand
CCACTCCCTGCTCCTGTCCTGAATAACTCTGCTGGTGTACCAGCTCCTGGCACAGCGTTACAACAGCATTTTCCCGTTCTTTGTTCAGCATTAAATCATACCTCCAAATTTGTATATGAGTTATTTCTGTTTGTTTCAATCAGAGCTCGCTCGGATATCGACCATCCCACACGACGGCGCGATAATTCTCACGGTCGGTATCGCCTTCAGTACTAAAGCACAATACGTGGGAGCTCTCGTCAAGACCCAGAGCTGCTTTCACATCAGCCAGTTCGGGGTCTGTCATGACGGCAGCCACAAATCCTGCAGTAGCGGCGCCGCTCTCGCCTGAGATGACACGCGTGTCCCCCTGCTCTGGGTTACCCAACAAGCGCATACCCTTTGCAGCTACGTAGTCAGGGCAGGAAATGAAGTGATCGGCAGTGTTTTTCAACACTTCCCAGCCAATGCTACACGGTTCGCCGCAAGCTAAGCCTGCCATAATAGTATCCATATGGCCTTCCACAGGGTGCAGTGCACCGTCGTTCGCCTGTGCTGTACGGAACAGGCAGTCGGCCTTATTAGGCTCTACGATGGTGATAATGGGGCGCTCGCTTCCGTACTGGGAGGCAAAAAAGCCTGCTACTGCGCCCGCCATGGAGCCGACACCCGCCTGCAAAAAAATGTGAGTGGGTTTTTCAGGCAGCTGCTCCCGCGCTTCAAGCGCCATAGTGCCATATCCCTGCATAATCCAACGGGGGATATCTTCATAGCCTTCCCATGCGGTATCCTGCACCATTACCCAGCCATTTTGTTCGGCTTGCCCGTTGGCAAGACGTACCGCATCATCGTAGTTGAGTTCGGTAATGGAAGCCTCGGCACCCTCGGCACGGATATTATCCAGCCGTTCAGCCGCACTTCCCTTGGGCATATACACAACTGCGTGTTGGCGTAGTTGATGTGCTGTCCACGCGACGCCGCGGCCGTGGTTGCCGTCAGTCGCTGTCACAAACGTTACCTCACCCAGTTTCTCACGGACCTCGGGTGACACCATTTTTTCGTAAGGCAACTGCGAGATGTCCATCTCCAACCGCCCGGCAAGATATCTGCCGATGGCGTAGCTGCCACCGAGCACTTTAAACGCGTTAAGACCAAACCGGTAGGACTCATCTTTTACATAAAGCGTTGCCAGCCCCAGCGTCTGCGCGGTGTTTTTCATTTCCACCAATGGCGTTTTTTCATACATAGGGAAGCTTGCGTGAAAATGCCGTACCTTTTCGGCCTCCTTTATGCTGAGAAAGCCGAGGTCCGTCTGTCGCTGCAATGTGCGACTAAACGAAACGAGCTTGAATCCGTTTTTCAATGGTTATACCTTCCTTTCGCTTTGGGCGCGCCTACGGGTGTGCAAACACCCCATTTCGCTCCTGCTTTTGATAGTGCAAGCCTCGTGCCAACATTTTGAATTGGCAGCTAATAAATAAAAAACACGGCATATATCAAAATATACACCGTGTTTTTGGAGCATTATACAAAATCAATTGTGAATTCTGCTAGGATTCGCTTACTCCTTAATTAGCATCTAAGGAGAGGGCACAAAAAAGTCCTTTATCATTTTGAGAAATTTTATCATATTGAGAATTGAAATTATCAGTTTGAGAATTCATCCATCTTGCGATAAAGAGTGGCAAGTCCAATGCCAAGCGCACGGGCCGCCTTCCGCTTCCCCTGTGTGCTTTCACCAAATGCGTGAAGAGCTTTCTCGATTTCGCGACGTTCAACTTCACACAAAGGAAGTACTTCGTCATTTGTTTGCACACAAGGTTTGGTGACCTGTTGAGCGTGGATGACCCCTTTAGTGGCGACAAAAAAATCGCGTGGCAAAGTATCAAGACTAAGTTGGCCATCCTCTTCGCTCATATTGACCATGAACTCCACAGTATTTTCCAACTCTCGTACATTGCCGTACCATGGATGCTCTAAAAGGGCTCGCATGGTTGCGGGCGGGATGGTACACTGCCGCCTGCCAAAGCATGCTGCATACCGATGTGCGAACAACTCAGCTAGATCTCGAATATCTTCTTTTCGCGCCCGCAACGGTGCGATGTGCATGGGAATAACGTTTAGCCGGTAATACAGGTCCTCTCGGAATTTGCCATCCACAATCATTGCCTTTAAATCTTTATTGGTAGCTGCAATCACGCGCAAATCCACGGGGATAAGCTGATTCGAGCCGATGCGCGTAATTTTGCGTTCCTGCAAAACGCGCAGAAGTTTTGCCTGAAGAAACAGCGGCATGTCCCCAATCTCATCAAGGAAAATCACACCGTTGTTAGCAAGCTCAAACTTACCGACACGGCCGCTGGGGTCCGCACCCGTAAAGGCACCTTTCACATAGCCAAACAGCTCTGATTCTAGCAAACTCTCCGGAATGGCGGCACAGTTGAGCGCCACAAACTGTTGAGTGCTGCGGGGGCTGGCCCGCCAGATGGCCGTTGCAGCCACCTCTTTGCCGGTGCCGCTCTCACCTGTTATTAGTACGGTAGAGCTTCCCCGGGCCACCTTTTCAATCTCCGCACGCAAATGGATGGTCTCCGGGCTGGAACCCACCAGCGTGCCAGAGCTGACAGCGGCTGTCATCGCATACATTTTTTTGCGCAGATCCCGGGTTCGGGTAAAAGCCAACACCTCAGCATAATCCGCATCAGCAAAGTCTGGAACGTGCAATTCGCCTAGGATGTGAACGGTCTTGTCTGCGGCTGTCAACAGATATTCGTTCTTGTCGTTTAGCTTATCGCCCGTAGGCACAAGCGTCACCTGCGCGCCCTTCAGTGGGACGGGCAAATCCAGCTGCTCCTGTGCAGCTTTGTTGGCCATCGTGACAGCACGCGTGCTGCTGAGAATCAGCAATCCCTGTTCCATATGGTTGATGGTGCAGGCCAGTGCCGAAAGCATAGATGCCTGCTTTTTCTGATCTAGAAGTTCGACGGCCTTTGCGGCGATAAAGCTCGCGATTTGTTCGATGAGACCAAGATACGTTTCCTCGTCCTGCAAAATTGCAACACGCTGCATGGCGCTTGAACCTACCAGCCCGATTACACCGATGGTCTCTCCGCCGGCGCGGATAGGCATGGCAATCTCGATCTCCTCCATGCAACTACCCAGCCGAGGGCAGTTCTGACAGATGGGCTCGCGCCCTGGCTCATAGATAACCTGCAGCAAGCCCGTTTTCAACACCTCGCGGTAGGTATAACCTTCGCCAGACATATCCTCGTTAACGTGCGCAGCAAACATCCCTGTTCCTGCTACGCGAAACAGTGACGCATCCACGACCTCCACGTCAACGCCTGACACGCGGGCCATAATCGATGCGTACTTTTTTACTGTATCCTGAATCTCCCTCAAAATTTCAGCCATTTTTCGACCTCCAACCTGTAAGTTGGTATTTGTCCAAAGTATAGCATAATCTTCATTCTTTTGCGAGAGTTGGTATACAGGAGCCATTTCTCGATGCTTTTTAAATTTTATCCAGGTAGTTTGTTCGTCCTTACCCTTTATACCTAATAGCTTTTAGGCCCTTCGCCAAGCTTTGCGCAATATGTTGGTAACACCATAGAAGACACGGTTACTACCCAGTAAAACTACTGATAGTAACCGTGTCTTTCTTTAATAAAGGTTTATCGTACTTCTTGTTAGGTCTTCCGCAGCTATGGTAATTGAATAGATTTCCCTATTCCACCAAACCTGTCGCAATAATATCCACACCTGTGTCAAGAATATTAGCAATTAGAACGTCTTTAATGTTAACAGGAGACGCCACGACCGTCTTGCGAAGAATATCCATACATTGCAGCTGCATGTCCTTTGGTATGGGCTTGCTGGAGCGAACCGGAACAACAGGTGTATAAGCGCCATTGACTTTGATTGTCGAAGTTAAGATCCTTTCTGGTTGGATAAATTCCTGAGTAGCATATGCTTCACCACGTTTACAAGAATTGCCTTCCACTGCGAGAACCGTAGATGCGTCGCCTTGAACCGTGATCGTACAGCCTATTGGGCATATAATACATGTTATTTGCTTCTTTAACATATTTATTGCTCCTTTACTACGTCGATAATGACGCCATCGTTGCACAAATCTGATGTGGCAACTGTAAGATGTTCTATTTCGCCAGGGTTTACCTTGATAGTCTTTTTGCTTGCGACGATCTTTCCCCCGCTTGTAGCCGTAATTCTAACGTTTAGTTCAGGATGTAACACACGGAAATATAAGCAAACTTCATCATCCTCGTCAGAAACAGCTATGGATTGTGGGGATATGTAACGAATGTTGTTCCCTTTTACTGTCGGCAGCTTATTCTTCGCAGCTTTCAGCTTGCCCAATGCATACAACGCTGCACATTGACCCGCTTTTTCACTCTCCATAGAGACGTTATCCGCAAGATCGTTGACATGAACTACATTGCCACAAGCAAAAATTACTGGAATAGATGTCTGCATATATTGGTTAACAACCGGCCCGTTGGTTATGCTGTCAATTGCAACTTTGGCCGTGCGACTAAGCTCATTTTCGGGGATGAGGCCTACGGAAAGCAGCAATGTATCACATTTATAAAACTGTTCTGTTTCCTTAATCGGTTTTTTATGTTC
>JAEWNU010000010.1 GCA_023456995.1 Bacillota bacterium | reverse complement strand
GAAAAACTTCTCGATGCAATCGACATTACCAAGGACGCGACCATTCCCGAACTATGGGATACCCGTTTGATTATTGAGCCGGAGTTGGCCAGCCTGGCCGCTATTCGTGCAACCGAGGATGACAAAGCAGAATTGCTGGCACTTACCCGCACACTTTCTGATCAGTTAGATCATTACCAGAAAGAAAAAAAGCAGCATAGCCCCACTGAAGAGGGTATCAGCGTTCATATGCTAATTGCTAAAATTGCTGGGAACCTATGCCTGTACCGCTTTTTAGAATCTATTAAATCGGAACTGGCCAAGCAGCGTTTGAGTATTATCTATGAAATGCCGGATGGCTTTGAAGCAAACAAGCGCGAGCATATCCAATTGTGTGAAGCAATCTGTGAAGGGCAAGAGGAAGTGGCCGCCGCGTTAATGCGTCAGCATTTGATGCGTACCCGCGATATGCATTTGCAGCACAGATTAAAAGAAAAAAAGGCGCAATAGCCAGTCCGTCATAAGGCGGGCAGGCAAATAATATGATCCCGCAAGAAGGAGGACAAATTAAGGATGAACAGAGAAGAACGCATTAAAGCCGCGTTAAAGAGTCAGGAGGTGGATCGCGTACCGATAAGCGTCTGGATGCACTTTTCAGAATTTGACCAGGATCCGCGCTCTTTAGCCGAGTGCATGGTTAATTTTAATGAAAAGTACGACTATGACTTTATAAAGATGATGCCATTCGGCGCTTATTCCACACCTGACTGGGGTGCGAAGCTTGATATTTACTGTGATAAATACAAAGAGGTTGTTATTAGCGCACCCGGCATCAACAGCATTGAGGACTATTATAGAATAGAGCCGTTACCTCCGATTTTTGGTACATGGGGTAAACAGCTGCTGTTGAGCCAGCACATGAGCAGAATGGTTAAGCCACACACGCCCTACATACAGACCATTTTTACGCCAGCTACCACACTGCGCAAGTTGGCAGGTGATCGTCTGATCCAGGACATGAAGGAGCACCCCGAAGCTGTTCATAACGCGCTTGAAGCAATTACTCGGACGACGATTGATTTTATCAAAGCAAATATCGAAGTCGGTGTAAGTGGGTTCTTCCTGGCCAGCCAATGTGCTACCTATGACTATATGACCGACGAATTATTCGCCGAGTTCTGTAAGCCCTATGAATTTAGAGTTATTAATAGTTATAAAGATGTGACATATTTTAACGTGATGCACATTCATGGATCTAACATCATGTTTGATACACTTCTCAGCTATCCTGTAAACTGCATTAACTGGCATGACCGACATACCGCCCCCGATCTAAAAACCGCCAGGACTAAAACTACAAAAACATTCCTGGGCGGCATTTTGGAGGTACCCACGATTATTAAGGGCGTTTTGCAATATGATAGCATCCTTCAGCGCAGCACCCCTGAAGAGATAAACGTCCATATAAAAGAAGCGATTGACATGGTTGATGGGCGTGGCCTGATCATTGGACCCGGCTGTGTTGCCGATCCCCGTTCGCCAGAAGCAAATTTGGCTGCAGTGCGTGCGGCTGTTGAAAATTGCTATCAAATGGCCTGACTGTAAAGGACGATTCGATGACAAACAAAAGCAAGGCGATTTTTTATATGCTGCTTTCCACCTTAAGCTTCAGCATCATGCAGATTGTTGTTAAGGCTTCTGGCAGCATTCCTGTTATGCAGCAAGTGTTTGCAAGAAATTTGATTACAGCCGCATTTGGCCTAATTGTATTGTTGTACAAGCGGGAGAACTTGTTTGGCCATCGAAAAAATCAGAGATTACTATTGATACGCTCATTGTTTGGTTATATAGGCGTCGTTTTCTACTTTTATGCGACACAGCATATGGTGTCAGCCGATGCGGCGATTCTTCATCGCAGCTCACCGTTTTTTGTCACGCTATTTTCTGCGCTGTTTTTAAGAGAAAGGCTTTCGTTTACGCAGATCATAGCGCTGTTTACCGCGGCGCTCGGCGCTGTTCTGGTGGTGCAGCCTCGGATGAATTCCGGTGCTGTCCCGGCTGTTGTAGCGCTACTTTCCGCCGCTGCTGCCGGTGCAGCATACACCGCTATCAGTTGCCTCAAGGACAAAGAAAGTAGCGCCTTAATAATCTTTTATTTTTCGACATTTAGTTGCCTGTCCTCGCTAATAATTGGCGGAAAGAGTTTTGTCCGATTAGATCAATTTGGCTATGCTGCACTGTTGGCCATTGGTTGCTTCGCCGCGATCGGGCAGGTGCTTCTCACAATGTCCTACAAAATGGCCAAGGCGAGTGAGGTAAGCATCTTTAACTACTCAGGCGTGGTTTTTGCTGGTGTGCTGGGTGCGATTCTTTTTAAAGAAACACTAAATTTAATCAGCTTATTGGGTATGACGCTTATTATTGTGGCAGCGCTTTTAATTTATTTTAAGCGTGAAAAAATATAAAAAAGGTACTTTCTGCCGCGGGCAGTGTACATATAAATAATTTTGGAGGTTCGTAAGATGAAAAAATCGCTTCTCGCTGTTCTTTTAGCTTCAGCCATGCTTTTAATGAGTGCATGTGGAAAAGCGGCATCCACACCTGCTGCTACCTCGTCCCCCGCGTCCGCATCAGGTTCTTCGACTTCTACCGAGGCGCAGTCGTACAAGCCCGGTCAATTTAAAATTCGCGTTGCCACCGTTGTCTCTGGTGAACATGCTTGGGTTAAGATGGCGGAATATATGAAGGATGAACTTGCCAAGCGCTCTAATGGCGCTATTGAAGTTTCAATATTTCCAGGCGGTCAGCTAGGTAACGACGAAGCCTGCATCGACGATATGCGCGTTGGTACACTGGACATGCTGATTGGTGGCACTCAAAATGCAGCACCCTTCGTTTCGCAATATCAGATTCTGGGACTTGCCTATCTGTTTGCTGATCGAAATCAGTTTGAAGGTGTTTTGGTTAAGGATGGCGCAGTATTTAACTATATTCAGGACAAGTATACCAAAAACGGCCTGGGTCTAAAGCTGCTTTCGCTATGCAATGGCGGTCAGCGTGACCTACATACCGGAAAAGAAATCAAGTCAGTTGCCGACTTAAAAAATCTTAAAATGCGTGTAACATCTTCTGCCACCGAGTCTCTGGTATGGTCCAAGCTTGGAACAATTCCCACTTCCATGAGCTTTAACGATATTTATTCCGGCATGCAGACCAATACTGTTAATGCGTTTGAATGCACGGCTGCTTCTTACCACGCGAATGCGCTCTATGAAGTTGCGCCTTACTTTGTTCAGACGGCACATCAATTTACCCCCACTCACATCACCTGCAGTGAGCTGGCTTTTAATAAGCTGCCCGCTGATATTCAGGCGATGGTATCGGAAGTAGCCGATGAGGCCGGTAAGCTTGGCAGCAAGCTCGCCGACGAAGCGGACGATTCGCTCACCAGCAAACTGGTTGCGGAAAAGGGTGTTACCCTATGTGCGGTGGACAAAGCTGAGTTCAAAGCTATTGTTGAGCCGCTTTACCCTGAAATCGCCAAGAGCTGCGACGGTCAGGAACTTCTTGACATCATCAACACTGAAATCAAAAAGTAATATTCTGTCCGGCAGTCATTGCAAAATTACAGCGCTGCCAGATACCTACCGTGTTTGGCGGCGCAACCCCTCAGTGTAATACCGGCGCAACTTGGTCGGTTTTTAGACCAAGGGCGCAAAAAACTGCGGCGGTATTAGACGGGGATTCCACTCATCATGCCCCGTTATACCTGTGCAAAGCCAGCCGGGAATACAAGCGTTCTCCTAGTTTGAAAGGAAGGTGTATATGAGACAGGCTATTTCTTCTATATCTAACTTTATTGAGTGGCTTTGCAAAGCGATAGGTGGCATATCAGTCGGCGCTTTTGTTATTGTCATCTCCATACAGGTTATTTTTCGCAACCTATTAAAACTTCCGCTTATATGGGCAAATGACATAGCAGTAGTGCTTTTTGTATGGTCGGTTTTTTTTGGCAGTGCGATTGCTGTCCGGCATAGAAAGCACTATGTATTGGAATTTATACCGCAGAAATTCAAAAAAACAAACTGTTTTCTTGATTTGATTGGCGATATCTCCGGCTTTTTATTCTTTTCATTTCTAGTCGGCGAAGGCTATAAATATACCATTATGGGCTTGAGCCGTTTATCGCCATCCATCGGACTCCCGCAAGCTTATTTCTTTATGTGCATCCCGCTATCAGGCCTTTTTATGCTCTGGTTCAACATGGGCATTTTCGTCAGCGATCTTAAGCATATGAGATCTTTGTTCAGTGCAAAGGAGGCCAAAGTAAATGAATGATTTAGTACTGCTTTTGATGCTCTTCACAATTATGGTTTCCATCAAAATACCGATTGCTTACGCTCTGGGACTGGCCTCGCTTGGTGTTATCTATCACATGGATATCCCTTTTCTAAGTGCTGTCAATAGCATGTATAACTCGGTCAATAACTTCTCTCTTTTGGCGGTACCGTTGTTCATGTTATTGGCCCAATTGATGGACAAGGGCGGTATCACTGATCGTCTGTTTAAGATCAGTGACGCTTTTGTCGGACATATTCGCGGCGGTTTAGGGCATGTCAATGTTTTCATCAGCCTGCTGTTCGGGCATCTTTCAGGATCAGCACAGGCAGACGCAGCCGGAATTGGTTCGATGCTGATCCCAGCAATGAAAAAATCAGGCTATAGTGCCGGATTTTCGGTTGCCATTACGGCATGTTCTTCTACGCTTGGCGTTATCATCCCCCCCAGTGTATTGCTGGTGGTCTATGGTGCTATGAGCGGCGCTTCAATCGGCGCGTTGTTCATTGCCGGATTTGTGCCCGGTTTCTTTATTGCGATTGCACAGATGATATATACCTATGTGTTGGCTATTAAATATGACTGGCCTAGAGGTAAAAAATATACGTGGAAAGAACGCGGCCAGGCGTTAACCGGTGCCATTCCGGTTATTCTGCTGCCGGTTGTCATACTGGGCGGAACAAGCAGCGGCCTTTTCACCGCTACTGAATCGGCCGCCATTGCCTGCCTTTACGCCGTTGTTCTTATGTTTATGATCTATCGCAACTATGATCCGAAAGAAATCCCAGCTATTTTGGTTCACACTGCTTCTGATTTCTCGTTGAGCATGTTTGCTGTGGCTAGCGCCGGCATTACTGGTTGGCTAATTGCTTACCTAAATGCTCCCCAGATGATTGCGGATTGGATTTTGAGCATCACGCATTCTTATTTTGGCGTTTATGTGCTGCTTATTTTATTTCTGCTTTTCATCGGTACTTTTTTAAGCCCGATCACCGCTATAATCATCTTTCTTCCCATCATTCAGCAACTCGGTCATGCCGTACATATCAACGATATTCATCTTGGTCTGATTGTGGTTTTAACCCTTTCGCTTGGTATGGTTACACCGCCATATGGCTCATGCCTGATGATTACTGCTCAGCTTGGAGAAATTACGATTCCGCAAGCCTTTAAGAGCGTGCTGCCTATCTTAATTATCACCATTGGCATTATCCTTTTGGGTGTTCTATTCCCTGAGCTTTTCCTGTTCCTGCCCAGAATGTTTGTACCGATGGCTTTCCCAGCATAATTTGTTTTCAAATAGTGCGGCACCATTTATTGTTAATGTCTTCGTGCACCATCAGTCTGGGGT
>JAEWNU010000009.1 GCA_023456995.1 Bacillota bacterium | reverse complement strand
TTCTTTTTAGCCGAAGCCATTTCACCCGTGGTCATCAGGCTTGCAAAATCCTCCGCATCAATCTTCTCGCAGCGGATGAGCGTTTCGGCTATCAGCACCAGCTGATCCATATGCTCGACAAGGGTGTTCTTAGCCAGCTCGAAGCCCTCTTCAACCAGATTGCGAATCTCATTGTCGATTTCGGAGGCGACCTCCTCGGAATAGTTGCGGGACTGGTTGAAGTCGCGCCCTAAGAAAACTTCGCTCTGGTCGTGGCCGTAAACGACAGGCCCAAGCTTTTCAGAAAAGCCATAGCGGGTAACCATTGCGCGGGCAATGTTCGTAGCGCGTTCAATATCATTGGAAGCACCCGTCGAAATGTCGTCGAGTACCAGCGCCTCAGCCACACGACCGCCCAGAAGGGTGATGATGTTCTCTTTCATCTCCTTGCGGGTATGGTAGCTCTTATCCTCAGTCGGCAGGCTCATGGTGAAGCCACCCGCCATACCGCGGGGGATAATCGACACTTGATGCACTTTGTCGGCGGTATCCATATAATAAGTGACCACTGCGTGACCCGCCTCGTGATAGGCGGTAAGCTTCTTATCTTTTTCGGTAATGAGGCGCGATTTTTTCTCAGGGCCCGCAATCACCTTGATGGTCGCTTCCTCAACGGTTTCCATCGTGATGGCTTTAAGGTTCTTTCTGGCAGCCAGCAGCGCCGCTTCGTTAAGAATATTCTCAAGATCCGCGCCAGTGAAGCCCGCGGTAGTGGAAGCAATGGTCCTCAAGTTTACGTCGGGGCCAAGGGGCTTATTCTTGGAATGAACCTTTAGAATTTCTTCGCGGCCCTTGATGTCAGGATAGCCAACAACAATCTGTCGGTCAAAACGGCCTGGGCGCAGCAGCGCCGGATCAAGGATATCACGACGGTTGGTTGCAGCAACCACAATAACGCCAGTATTTGAGCCGAATCCATCCATCTCGACCAGCAACTGGTTTAAGGTCTGTTCACGCTCGTCATGACCGCCGCCCAAACCTGCGCCACGTTGACGGCCAACAGCGTCAATCTCATCGATAAAGATAATGGCAGGCGCGCTCTTTTTTGCCTGCTCGAACAGGTCGCGAACGCGCGAAGCACCAACGCCGACAAACATTTCGACAAAATCAGAGCCGGAAATTGAAAAGAACGGCGCGCCCGCCTCACCCGCGACAGCGCGGGCCAACAGGGTTTTACCAGTTCCGGGAGGGCCGACAAGCAAAACGCCCTTCGGAATGCGTGCGCCAAGCGTATTAAACCGCTCCGGCGACTTTAGGAATTCGACTACCTCGACCAGCTCGGCCTTTTCCTCATCCGCACCAGCGACGTCGGCAAAGGTTACGCGGCGCCCCTGATCGGGGGTACGTGCCTTGGCCTTGCCAAAACCGGAGATATTGCCGCCGCCACGCGACTGCTTGATGGTAAACCACCACAAAGCGCCCATAGCAACAATGAGCAGAAGCGTCGGCAGATAGGAAACCCAGAACGGCATCGTCGCTATCGGTATAAGATTATACGGAACACGACTCTCGGGGTTTGCGCGGTTATATTCCTCAACCTTCTCCTGGACCGTATTGATAAACAGATTGGTATTGGGCACCGTGTAGGTTTTTTCCGCGTTATCGTCCTTGAGCTTAAATTTCAGTTCGCCGGTACCGAGATCAAAGGTATATTCCTGCACTTTGTTATCATCAAAGAACGCAACAATTTCGGAATATTTATAGGTGCTCTCTTTTTTGCTCATCCCAAAAGTACTGCTGGCAATGAGCACAAGTGCAATCAGCACGGCAACATAAATAATGATGCCGCGGTTGTTTTTAGGGTTGAAGCTGTTGCGCGGATTCTGCCCAGGACCCTGATTGGGGTTTTTATTCGGCTGGTTAGAATTATTCAATCATTACACTCCCTGCTAAATATTATTTTTCATAGACGCAGGGCTTGAGAATGCCCACATACGGTAGATTGCGATATTTTTCATCGAAGTCTAAGCCGTAACCGACTACGAATTCATCCGGTACAACAAAGCCTTTGTAGTCTGGCACGATGTTGACGCGGCGCCGCTCAGGCTTATCTAGAAGGGTCGCAATGCGAATGCTTTTGGCGTCCTTGGCTCCGATATGCTCTTTAAGATAGGCAAGCGTCATGCCCGAGTCGAGAATATCCTCGACAATCAAAATGTCCTTGCCGGTGAGCACCTCGTCAAGATCCTTGATGATTTTTACGACACCGGTGGTCTTAACGCCGCTGCCATAGCTGGATACAGACATAAAATCAATAGAGGCCGGAATAGTGATGGCGCGCATCAGATCTGCCATAAATACCACCGAGCCCTTGAGCACACTAACCAGCATCAGGTTTTTGTCTTTATAATCCTCTGAAATCTGGCGTCCTAGCTCCGCAACCTTATTTCTCAATTCATCTTCGGAAATAAGTACCTTCTGAATATCGTTTTGCACTTTTTGTCATTCCTCCTGTATTGTGATCAGCACTGCGCGCCGGGTATTCTGTGAAATAGCGGCTCGTTCACTGACGCCGAGCCCTTCAATCCATACAGGGCCCTCTTCATCGCTCAAGACAGCCAAAGCATCTCTGAGCGGCGCTGGAACAGCCACTGCATTAAGCAGCTTTTTAAGCGATTGTGTGCAATTATGCCCCACAAGCGCAATTCTATCACCTGCTGCGCGTGAACGCAGGGTGATAATCTTATTTATTCTATCACAGTCAATTACGTTTTTAAATTGCAAACTGCGGTTATTTACAAAAAATTTTATCTCTGTTTTATCAATTTCGCATATTTCAAGGAAAGCACCACGGTTTAGTGAGATTTTTCTTGGAATTCCCATTTCCAAGAGTAAAATTTGTTGTTTTTCTAAAACAGGCGGTATGGACAGTGTCTCGAGAAAAAGGACCTTGCCGTCGCAGCGAAGCGTGCTACAATCGTCAAGCGAAATACCCCCGCTGCCCGTTAACACCAAATCATCAACAAGTGCCAACCGATCGGCATCGTAGCGCTGGCCCGCCAAAATGAGCATTTCTTTATAGCAACGCAGTCGAACCGGCTTGGGCTGGCTCAGCAGCGCCACACGTGACCAACTTTTTCGCCTTGGTATAAATGGCGTCAGGCGTTTGGCCCAATCTGGTAGCGTCATGGGCGCTTCTGGTAGTGACGCCTCAACCATCGCTCGTGCCATCATCTGCCCTAAAAGTGCCTTATCCGCCTGCAAGGCGTCAATAGTGCGGCGCACCGCATGCTCAAAGGAAGGATTGAGTGCTTTTAGCAGCGGTATTAGCGTGTGGCGAATGCGATTGCGTCTATAATCATATGAAAGGTTAGTCGAGTCAGTGACGAAGTCCTGCCCTAGCGATTTGAGATAGTCCTCCACCTCCTCACGAGTGCAGTTGATCAGCGGACGAATAATGTTATCTCTAACAGGAGGAATACCACACAGTCCTTCGAGTGCCGCGCCACGCGTTAGATTTAGCAATAGTGTTTCGGCATTGTCTGAAAGCGTATGCGCAGTCGCAATTTTAGCGTTAGGGTCAAGGTCTTTTAAAGCCTGATAACGTAGGTTGCGCGCCCCCTCTTCGGTGGCGCATTTGTTTTGGGCGCAATAGGACAGCACATCGACGCTTTTTACGGCAAGCGAAACACCCAACCGGCTGCAAAGCGCCCGACAAAAGCATTCATCGCGAAGACTCTCTTCCCCGCGCAGATTATGGTTGACATGGCAGGCCGAGAGGTCAATATTCAGTTCACTTTTAAGAGAATATAAAACGCAAAGCAGGGCAACCGAATCCGCACCGCCGGAAAGCCCGACAATGACGTTTTCGCCCTGCTTAATCATTTGGTGTGACTCAATGGTTTTTAAAACGCTATCCTTCATCACGTGCAAGCTCCGGTGTTGTGAAAGTCGTATGCGCGCCATCCCAGCCGAATTTAACGCTGCCGGTTGTGCCGTGACGGTTTTTAGCCACGATACATTCCGCTTCGCCCTGCGGCACGTTGGGATCATTTTTGGCATAATAGGCCGCGCGGTAAAGCATCATGACAATATCGGCGTCCTGTTCGATCGAGCCGGATTCGCGCAAATCCGACAGCATCGGTCGCCGGTCGGTACGCGTTTCAGGGCCGCGAGAAAGCTGCGACAGTACGATGACCGGTACATTGAACTCCTTCGCCATAATTTTCAGTGAACGCGTCATCTCCGAAACCTCTTGAACACGGTTTTCGCTGCGGCGTTTGGAGCCGTCGCCACCGGTCATGAGCTGAAGATAATCGATTACAACCAGCGAAACGTCGCGCAGTCTGCGCAGCTTACCCTTCATTTCACCAATATGTATGCCCGCTGTGTCGTCCAGATAAATAGGTAGCGGGGTCAATTTTTGTGTGGCGACCGCAATTTTCTCCCAATCTTCCAGCGAAATATTTCCGCGGTGTAGGTTTTCTGAGGCGATAAGCCCCTCGGAGGAAATCAGTCGCTCCACGAGCTGCTCGTTGCTCATTTCCAACGAGAATATAGCGACCTTGCGTTTTTGCTTGGCGACATTCATCGCAATGTTCAAAGCAAAGGCGGTCTTACCCATACCTGGTCGGGCTGCCAACACAATAAGGTCGGATTTGTTCAGACCCATGATAACGTTATCAAGCAACGGATATCCGGTTGGGATACCCACATACTGTTCGCGGTCCTCACCGCTTAAACGCTGCAAACGGTCATAGGTTCCCGCAATGACGTCCTTGATATGCGTAAAGCCGGAAGAATCTCGTCCCTGCCGCAGATCATAGATCCCCTGCTCGGCCATGTCCATAAGCAGATTCGCGTCGGTGTTGCCCTCGCGGGAAGCACCAATAACCTGCTCAAAGGTGGAAATCAAGCTGCGCAGATAATATTTTTCGCGAACGATGCGGGCGTAGGCTTCGGCATTGCCGGCAGTTGGCACCACCTGCGCCAGCTGTGTCAGATAGATTTTGGCATCCTGGTCGGTAGGAAAAACGTCCTCGCGACAAACCTGCTCTAAAATCGTGATGAAGTCTATCGTCTCAGAGGCGATAAACATCCGCATAACAATCGAAAAAATATCGCGGTGCTGCTGGCGATAAAAACTTTCGGGTTTTAGATATTTAAGCACTTCCGGCACACATTGCGAATCGATGAGAACGGCGCCGAGTACCGACTGTTCCGCCTCAAGATTATAAGGAAGCTCCTGCGGCGTCGCGCCGAAATAATTCTCAAATTTATTCTCCACCCCAAGACCTCCCGTGCCTGAATGAGTCAAAAAGCGCGTCAGAAATTGACCGCCGGCAGAAAATAAACCGCGCAGCGATTATAATGGGCAATTATTCTTACTCGCAAACAATAACTTTGGTTTTTGCCGCGATACCTGCATGCAGCTTAATAACCGCTTCGTACTCGCCGTAGGCCTTGATGTCCCCGTCGATCGAAACTTTTTTCTTATCAATCGCCGTTCCGAGCTGCTCGGTCATGGCGTCTGCAATCTCCTTGGTGGTAACAGCACCGAACAGTCTTCCGCCTACGCCTGCTTTGGCGTGCACCTTGACGGTCATAGCGTTGAGCTTTTTAGCCAGAGCCTCAGCATTCTGACGCTCAACCTCTGCGCGGTGTGCTGCCGAATCCTGCTTGGCCTTCATTTCGCCCACCGCCTGCGCGGTAGCGGGCTGGGCCAACTTTTTAGGCATCAAAAAATTACGGGCGTATCCATCTGATACCTCGTGAAGCTCGCCCTTTTTACCGGTTCCCTTGACATCCGCTAATAAAATTACCTTCATTTAAGTGTACCTCCAGTGTTTAAATTTAAACAGCAAGTTAGGCAATATGGTTTTGCTGTGTGTAATCTTCAATGGCTTCAAGCAGCTTTTGACGTGCATCCTCCATCGAAATGTCCGGAGTCTGGGTCGCCGCCATAGTCTGGTGCCCACCGCCGCCAAGCGCCTCCATGATAACCTGAACATTCATCTTCCCCATTGAGCGTGCCGAAATAGAAATGCCATCATCATATTCATAGAGCACAAATGAGGCATCCACATCGCTAATATTTAACAATTCATCAGCCGCCTGCGGCGCAACAAGCTTGATATCTTCATTCATTGCAGTCGCTGTGGCAATGGCACAACGATGGTATATTTCCGCAGAGGAAACCACCCGGGCCCGGCGCTGGTAGAATTCCATTGACGAGGAAAACAGCTTTCGTACCTCAACAGTATCCGCACCCTGACGCCGCAGATAGGCTGCCGCCTCAAAGGTGCGCACGCCGGTGCGGATGACAAAGTTTCGGGTATCTAGCATAATACCCGCCAAAAGCGCCTCTGCCTCAGCACGGGTGATACGGTGCTTGTCACCAAAATACTGTATCAGTTCGGTAACCATCTCTGAAGCCGAAGATGCATAAGGTTCGTGATAGAAAATAACTGCATTGTCGATATAACCGACCATTCGGCGGTGATGGTCGATAATCGCCACATTTTTGCAAGCCCGGTAAAGTTCCACGGACTCCAGAACATGTTCCAGGTGCGTATCCACAATAATGAGCAGCGTGTTGGGCGTGATGGTATCAATAATGTCGGACGGGTTTAGGAAGCTATTTTCATAGCCATTCTTCTCCAACCGATCAATCAGGGTTTTGACAAGATTGCGAGAGCGGTTGATTGCGATTACAGCGGTTTTGCCCATCTGTCTTATCGGTCGCAACAGGCCAACCGCAGCACCCAGGCTGTCCAAATCTGCAAACTTGTGACCCATTATAATGACATTAGAACTTGAATCAATCAACTCCGCAAGCGCAGTGGCAACAATGCGCGTCTTGACCTTCGTGCGTTTTTCTATGCCTTTGGAAACGCCACCGTAAAAATCATAGCCGTTGGGCGTTTTGACAGCAGCCTGATCACCGCCGCGACCCTGTGCCATATCCAGCGCCTGACGCGCCGCCTGCTCGCCCTCGGGATAGGAAGCGACATTTCTTGCAACGCCAATCGACAGTGTCACCGGAATTTTATCCACGCTTGAAAGCGCGCGCACGCGGTCAAGCAATGCAAAACGCTTTTCAACAATCCCCGGCATGTGACGCTCCTCGATAACCGCAAAAAAACGGTCACGGTCAGTTTTAATGACAAAGCCATCGTGGTCACCCACAAACTGCTCAATAACATATTCCACTTGTGCCATTAGCTGAGAGCGTTCATTCTCCTTGGCATCCTGTAACGCTTCATCGAGACTGTCTATCATGATGGCCAGCATCGAGGGGCGCGATGCCCAGTACTGTTGCGCATCGCGTTTTAAGTCTGTATCATCACATAAATAATAGATAAATAACGAACGTTCAACCTCCGGCGCTGGGCTTTTGTCGCTGTCACGAGTGCCCCGGGCCGAATAAACGGTGTAGGAGCGATCTTTAAACTCAATAGCAAAACTGTCCTCCTCGCCGCTTATCTCGCCGAGAATTTCACTGATAGGATGGCCGAAGCGTTCACCGTCGAAAAACAGATGTGTACGACAGTAGTCGTTATACCAAAGCAGCTCGCCCTTATCATCCGCTACCATAACCGGCATGGGCAGCGAAACAAGCGTGTCGGTCTGCATCTTGCTTATTTGATCTCCGAGCTGCGCGACAAAGCGATCAATCTCACGGTCGGCTCGAACTATGTAAAACAGCGCCAAGCCAATCGAGATCAAAGATATGGTGACCACGGTATAAAAAAAAGTAAAATCAAAATACAATGCCGCCAACGAAACCGCAGCCAGCTCAAATAGCATCAGATAAAAGACAGGTCGATAGAGCCTACTTTTCTGTCTCATCACATTCTCCTATGTCAAAAAATCTAAACGTAGTTAACAGGCGACGTGCTGATTAATTATAACACTTTTGTTCTTAAATGGCAAAAACAAAATCGGTCTGCCAAAAAACAACTTTTCGGCAGACCGAATATGGGCAATGCCAGACTACGGCACCTGTATTTCCTGTATAATGGGTAAAATCATAGGTCTGCGTTTGGTCTTGTTATAGAGGAACCCACCAAGCTGGTCTCGAACTGCCTGTTTAAGGTTGGACCATTCTCTGCCACCCTGTGCGTTGGCGGCCGTCGTACTAAGAGCCTGCTTACAAACCTGTTTGGCACCGGTCAGCAGTTCTTCGGATTCGCGAACATACACGAACCCGCGCGAAACGATATCCGGCCCAGAAATGACGGCGCCAGTCTTGGCATCTATCGCTGCAACAGCAATGATCAACCCTTCTTCAGCCAAGAGTCTACGGTCTCGCAGGACGATGCTACCCACGTCACCAATGCCGCTTCCGTCTACCATGACAGCGCCAGACTGCACCGTCGTCACTGCCTTGACAGAATCCCCGGTCAACTCGATAACGCGGCCGGTTTCGCTTACAACGATGTGATCTGGGTCTACGCCCATCTCAATGGCTAGCTCGCGGTTTTTGACCAGATGCTTGTACTCACCATGAACCGGTATAAAAAACTTTGGCTTGGTTAGCCCTAAAATGGTTCGAATTTCTTCACGGCAGGCGTGACCCGATACATGGATACCCATGGTGCTTTCGTAAATTACTTCAGCACCAAGCACCATAAGGTCGTTGATGACCTTACCGACCAGTTTTTCGTTTCCAGGAATTGGCGTGGCAGAAATAATGATAAAATCATGCCCGGTGACGCTGATCTTCCGGTGGTCGCCGCGTGCCATTCGGGTGAGCGCACTCATCGGCTCGCCTTGGCTGCCGGTGGTCATAATGACGATCTTTTCGTCGGGGATTCCCCGCATATGATCCAAATCGATGACGGTATCCTTGGGAGCTTTAAGATAGCCAAGTTCCATTGCCTTTGACGTTACATTCTCCATGCTGCGCCCGGAAACAACGACCTTGCGGCCGTGGCGCACAGCGGTGTCAATGACCTGCTGTATGCGATGCACATTAGAAGAGAACGAAGCGACAATAATTCGGCGATCTCCCGCCTTTTTAAACAACATCTCAAACGATTCGCCCACACGACGCTCACTCGGCGTCATACCGGGGCGCTCTGCGTTGGTTGAGTCAGACATCAGCGCAAGTACACCGTGCCGACCCAGTTCGCCGAAGCGCGCAAGGTCAATCATCTGTCCATCAACCGGCGTGTAATCGATTTTAAAGTCGCCGGTATGCACAAGGGTGCCGACAGGCGTAAAGACTGCGAAACCGCAAGCATCCGGAATGGAGTGGTTGACCGCAATGAACTCCACCGAAATGGCGCCCATCTTGACAACATCTCCAGCCTTTTGAACGTTGAGCTTAGCGCTGTTTAGGATGCCAGCCTCCTTGAGCTTGCCTTCCACCAATCCGATGGTCAGCCGAGCTGAATAAACGGGCACGTTAATCTCTTTTAATAGATAGCTCAGGGCGCCGATATGGTCCTCATGACCGTGCGTTAAAAAGACGCCACGCACCTTTTCCTTATTTTTGACCACATATGAAAAATCCGGAATGACAAGATCAATGCCGGGCATATCGTCGTCTGGAAAGGCCAAACCGCAGTCGATAATGATCATATCATTTTTGTACTCGATCGCCGTCATGTTCTTGCCAATTTCGCCTAAGCCACCAAGCGGAATAATACGCACTGGGGCTTTATCCGGCGCATCCTTCTTTGGGCCACGGCGGTTTTTAACCTTCTTGCCCTCTGTCGGTATAGCAGCAAGTGGTGCGCCTTCATTTGTCTGCGCAGCAGCCGGTTTCTTCGGTCTGCCGCGATGGTGTCCAGCAGGTTTTTGCTGCGGCTGAGCCTGAGTTTGCACAGCAGGTTTTTGCTGCGGCTGAGCTTGAGTTTGCACGGCAGGTTTTTGTTGCTGCTGAGTCTGAGTTTGCACGCCGGGCTGTTCAACGCGGTTATCCGTCTTTTGTTCAAGCACTTCTTTTTTAGAAAGCGGCTTTCTGGGTCTGTGTGCCCCTTCGGCTTGCTTTCTTTGGGGCTGCTCCTGCGTCTGCTTAGGCGCGGCAGCTACCTGTGCGTCTAAATCCACCTTACCGTATAATCCGGTCTCAGTCATAACAACGTTTTCAGAAACTTGCTGACGGTTTTTAGGCGCAAATCTTGAGCGCCGGGAGAAAGTGTTTTTTCCCTCAGCGGACGTTTTATCTTTTGTTTCTGGCACAAATAATCCTCCATATTCTATTTTCATAAATTATTATGTAAGTTTCGCCGCCATTTCCGGTCAACGACGAAAAAAAACAAATCTAAACATAAAAACGGCTTGGGCCGCCAATATATATAAACGATATAGTTCTACAATTTAATTATTATATGTGTTGCCCCCAAATTTGTCAAGCAGCCGCTTTTAAGCGGCACATTACTATTGTGTACGGAGTATAGGTGTAATATAATAGATGCAAAACTTTATTTAAAAATAGCACAATTTCTGGAGGGCTTTATGTCGATACCGCAAAAGAAGGTTTCAATTTTTACTGACGGCGCATGTTCCGGCAACCCTGGTCCGGGTGGTTGGGGGGCTATTTTGCGCTACGGCACCGTCGAGCGAGAGCTTTCGGGCGGTGAACGAGAAACAACTAATAACCGCATGGAACTCACAGCCGTAATACAGGCGCTCACAGCGCTCAAAGAGTCCTGTGATGTTACCATTTACAGCGAC
Source organism: Bacillota bacterium (assembly GCA_023456995.1). Taxonomy (GTDB): domain Bacteria; phylum Bacillota; class Clostridia; order Oscillospirales; family Ruminococcaceae; genus Yanshouia. Next base: position 2,889 of record JAEWNU010000009.1, on the reverse strand, counting down.
TCAAAATATGTTATTGATGCGGTTGAAAAAGGCTGGGCACGTGGCTGGCGGGCACGCGGCTGGGTCAAGGCCGACAAAAAACCTGCATTAAACGTCGATCTCTGGCAGCAGCTGCTTGAACTTTTGGAGCGGCACAATGTACGCTTCGTTTGGATAAAAGGGCATAACGAACACCCTGAAAACGAGCGTTGCGATCGGCTTGCGGTAGCCGAAAGTAAAAAGTTTTAAAAATGTTAGACAAAGCTATTGCATTTCATACAATTTAGGTATACAATAAAGTCGACCAAAAAAGTATAGCTTCTCAAATTTTAGGCATCCTTATGTTTAACGTCGTTATTTTTTAGACGCCGCATCTACTTTGCCCCCTGGTTAAGCAGAACGGCAGTTATGATAGCAATTTTGCTTTTGGAGGATTTATCATGGAGAAACGTTTTGTTTATGCGGATAATTCCGCTACAACCGCAGTGTCCAAACCTGTGTTGGACGCTATGTTACCCTATTTAACCGAGCATTACGGCAACCCTTCGAGTGTTTATTCCAAGGGTCGCGAGGCCAAGTCCGGGCTTGACGCCGCCCGTGAAAAGGTTGCCAAGGCTTTAAACGCTAAGGTCAATGAAATCTTTTTCACCTCTTGCGGCACTGAGTCTGATAACTGGGCAATAAAAGGTGCCGCCACCGTTGGCGCAAAAAAAGGCAAAAAGCATCTCATCACCACTAACTTTGAGCATCACGCCGTGCTGCATTCTTTTCAGGCGCTTGAAAAGCAGGGCTTCGAAGTGACATATCTGCCGGTTGACAGCGAGGGCTTGATTTCTGCCGAGCAGGTTAAGTCCGCCATCCGGCCCGATACTGCGCTCGTAAGCATTATGTATGCCAACAACGAAATTGCCACCGTGCTGCCCATCGCCGAAATCGGTGCTGTTTGTCGTGCAGGTAAGGTTCCATTCCATACCGACGCAGTGCAAGCGGTTGGCAATGTGCCGATCGACGTTGTGGCGCAGAACATTGACATGCTCTCGCTGTCTGGGCATAAGATTCACGCGCCCAAAGGCGTCGGTGTGTTGTATGTCAGAAGTGGCATCGTCATTGATACCTTTATGGACGGTGGTGCTCAGGAGCGCAGCCGTCGCGCCGGTACCGAAAACCTCGCCTCCATTGTGGCACTTGGTGCCGCCATCGAGATTGCCACGACCGATATGGAAGCGCGCAATGCCCGCAAACAGGAAATGCGCGACCGCTTGATCGACGGCATTTTAAAGGAAATCCCCCGCTGCCGCCTAAACGGAAGCCGCGAACATCGTCTGCCTGGCAGCCTGAATATCTCTTTCGAGGGCATCGAGGGTGAATCGATGCTGCTGATGCTTGATATGAAGGGAATCTGTGCCTCTTCCGGCTCCGCCTGCACCTCCGGCTCGCTTGATCCTAGCCATGTGTTGCTGGCTATCGGCCTACCGCACGAAATTGCACACGGCTCTTTGCGACTTTCTCTCAGCGACGAAAACACTATGGAGGATGTCGACTATATTCTGTCTGAGCTACCGCCTATTCTTTCCCGTCTTCGTGCAATGTCTCCGGTGTGGGAAAAGCTGATGGCTGAAGAAAAGTAATGTTTCATTAAATAAGGATGTGTGATAGATATGATGTATTCCGAAAAGGTATTAGACCATTTTTCCAATCCTCGCAACGTAGGTGAGCTGTCTGACGCCAATGGCGTCGGCGAGGTTGGCAACGCCGTATGCGGCGATATTATGAAAATGTACCTGAAGATTGACGAGGGTATAATCAAGGACGTTAGATTCAAGACTTTTGGTTGTGGTGCAGCTATCGCCACCAGCTCAATGGCCACTGAGCTCATCAAGGGCAAAACAGTTGATGAGGCGTTACAACTCTCAAACAAGGCAGTCATCACGGCGCTCGACGGCCTGCCCCCTGTCAAAGTTCATTGTTCGGTGCTTGCCGAGCAGGCAGTGCGCGCCGCACTTGCGGATTATTATCGCAGGCAGGGAGTCGACCCCGAGCCAATCGTGGGCAAAATTATGGAGGATCCCCACCACTGCGAAAACTGCGACACCTGTGAAAACAAGTGATAAGCAAACCAACAGTGAATCATTCTTCTCTTTTTATTCGTTAGTTAACGCCCATGTTCGTATTCTCGATTTTAAAGCCAGCACCGATTCGGTGCTGGCTTTAAGTATTTAACTGTGTATACTCTCATAAAAATGCGTAAGCAAATGCAATTCTGCCTTTAGCATAAAATGTCCAGGCCATTCCCACTAAGGAACTCATACATATAAAGGAATTATGCCAATGCCTATGAGGTAATAGCTAACTAAAAGTCGCTTCTGTTAGGCCATTATTCCTCATCCTGAAGTGCATCGTAGCCCTCCTCGCCAGTTCTGACCTTGATTACGTTTTCTACATCGTAGATAAAGATTTTGCCGTCCCCCACATTGCCGGTGTAGAGCGCTTTCTTGACAGTATTCACAAGCACTTCTGTGGGGATTTTGCTGATAACAATATCGATTTGAATCTTAGGCAGCAGCTTCGCTTCAACAGGAACACCTCTGTAAAGCTGCGGATAGCCCTTCTGCATGCCGTAGCCAAGTACATTTGTCACAGTAATGCCGGTGATACCGATGCCATCAAGCGCTTTCTGTAAACCGCCAAACTTGTTTTGGCTGGTAACGATGGTCACCTTGGTCATTTTAGCGTTAGGATGCGCGGTATTTTTAACCGTTACAGCAACCTCAGGCGGAACTACCACAGCGGGCGTCTGGAAAGCAGCTCCGCCAAAATCCAGCGTGGGGACGGTAATCATAAAGTCGGCATAGCTACTGACCAGACCATGTTCGGGTAGGTCAAGCCCCTGAATTTCTTCTTCAGCAGAAA
>JAEWNU010000008.1 GCA_023456995.1 Bacillota bacterium | reverse complement strand
CTTTTATGACTTCAAACGCCTTATTCTGCGCTTTTAGCACTGTTTCGTAAACTTTTTTCTGTTCGTCGTTGATGTGGCCAATCGCCACGGTGCGGGTCATGTCGGAACAGTATCCGTCCTTGCGCGCGCCAAAGTCCAGCGTCAGAAAATCGCCTGGCTCAATCGCTTTTTCGGTCGGGACACCGTGAGGCATTGAGCTGTTTTTGCCCGAGACGGCAATGGTATCAAACGCGAGGCCGTCGCCGCCAAATTTGCGCATGAGATATTCCAGCTCGCTGGCCACCTCACGTTCGGTTCTGCCCACGCGGATAAAGTTTAAAAGCTCAATGAAGCTGCGGTCGGTGATAGCCTGCGCCTGACGCATGGTCGCGACTTCTTCAGCAGATTTAACCGAGCGATGCGACAGGATGATATCATCCAGAAGCTTACCGGAAAGTAGCGTCATGCCGGGGAGGGCCTCTTTCCAGCCCTCAAATTCCGCCACGGTCATGTGTTTTGTCTCCACCGCGACGGTTTTGACGCCATGTTTTTCTAAAACTTCACGCACCTGTCGGAAAATCGCATGCTCTTGCAGCGTCACTTTGCAGCCTTCGGCAGCCGCTTTTGCCTTTTCGATATATCTAAAATCGATCACCAATTCGGCCTCGTCCCGCATCACCAAAAGCGTGCCTGCGCTGGACGCCATACCGGTATAATATCGGCGGTTGACATCCGATACAATAAGCGCTGCGTCAACCTGCGCCGGCAGCTCACACTGTAGCCGCTGTAAACGCTGTTTTATCATAGTTTTTCCGCCCCCTGAGCTAGTTTTTCTTCATATCGCATACGCATCCAGCGGGCGTCCTCCGCCTGAGTACCAGCCGATTCACAGATCACGGTCGGATGACAGCCCCTTTGTACAATCAACTCAGCAAGCGGGTCGAAATCCGGCCCGTAAACGGTATCCTCAAAGGTGAGGTGCCGTTTTTCTCCGCCGTTTTCAGTGTATTCTATTTTTGAAAAATGCGCGTGGAATTCCTTTAGCCGCGCATTACCCAGTGCATTTTCTATGGTGTCAAACACCGCTTTAAAATCCTCGAAGGTTTTTAAGCCCCCGAAAGTTCGTGCGTTTAAATGTCCGAAATCGATGCAGGGCAGCATACGCTCGTCCAGGCGGCACAGCGCCACAACTTCTTCAAGCGTGCCGAGCTGATTTAGTTTGCCCATCACCTCGGGGCAAATGCGCACATCCGTTAGCCCTTCGGCATTTAGCGCTTCTATTGCCCAGCCCATCGCCTCACATGCCAGCGCGAGTGCCTCTTCACGGCTCATCTTGGAACAAGAACCGGAGTGTACAATGATGCGGTTGCCGCCCAAGAGCTTGACCGCACGAGCCGACTGCAAGATATAATCTACCGATTTGCGCCGCTTTTCTTCCTCAACGGACGAAAGCGATATATAATAGGGCGCATGCAGCGAAACAGCAATGTTGGCTTCCTGCGCCAGCCGCGAAAACTTTTCTGCCATACTTGAGTTGACACGCACACCGCGCCCACATTGATATTCAAAAGCGTTAAGACCCATTTTGGTCAGATATTCTGGCATCTGCTCGGTCTTTTTATAGCCCATCGCGGCAAAGTTATCATCGCTGCCCGCGGGGCCAAAGCGCGCCGATTTAAAGTTATTAATGTTGCCTTCTCCTTTCAAAGCCCGAGAGAATCGGGCGTTCAAGCCAGCGCTTGAACCTGAAAAATCGGGTGTGCTCGGGTTCTATTGGGTTGACAAAAATGCAATAAATTCCCGCTAGCCGCGCACCGAGTACATCGGTGAAAATCTGGTCGCCAATCGCAACCGCTTCCCTGGGTTTTAGCCCTAGCCGGGTAAGCGCGCGCCGGTAGCCGACGGGCAGTGGCTTTTTGCCGTTCGATTCAAAGTCAAGCCCAAGCAAATTTGCAAACAAGCTGACCCGCTTCGGCGAGTTGTTTGAAAGAATAATGAGCTTTAAGCCCGCAGCCCGAGCCTCCTCCAGCCACGCTAAAACGCCGTCGGAAGGTATAGGGTTGTCGTGCGTGGTCAGCGTATTATCAACATCGAGAATCACACCGCGATAACCAGCCGAAACCAATGCCTTAGGCGAAACGTCCAGTATAGTAGGATGCCGCTCTTGTGGGTAAAAAATGCTCATGTCATGCCTCCTTGCAGATAATAACATTATAAAGCATTTTTGTCGCAAATACAAATATTGCGGTTTGTTTATTTTTGCAAACATGCTATACTATTATTTGATGAAAATGAATTAAACTGAGCCCTTTTAATTTTCGAATCGTACATTAATATGCGACGGTTTGGACGACCTAGAACCAACATTAAAGTGTGGTGCATTATGAGTAATTATTCCCCCATTGAACCGAACCCCAAAAAGCCTGATGACCTGCCGGTGGGTCGCATTATCGCCATCGTGGTGCTATTTTCTATTGGACTGTGGCCGATTGCCGTATATTTGATCTGGAAAACCGTTTCAGAGTCTAAACGTCCGCCAAGGCGCATTCCGCCCGGACGCGCAAAGCGGCAGGGAAACGGGAAGATTTACGGTGAGTTTGTCCCTTATGAGCCCGCAACGCCACCTAAAGATGTCCCACCTACACCACAGTTTCAAAAAGCTGCACCGTCCCCTGCTGCACAGCAGCCGTTCTCCCGATCCCCCGTAGAAGAAAAGCCCGCTACACAGTCGCCCGCCAATGTCAATGGCTTTAAGAAACCGTGGTGGCATACGGCGCTGGGCGCACTGGGCATCGGCTTAATCGCTACCGGAAGCCTGTTTTCGTTTTTAGGACTAGGTAATATATTTGGTGGTGGTGCGCTTTCAGAGGTCGTGACGATGTTCACGCTTTCAGCGTCATTCGTTGTCTCTGGCGGCTGCCTTTTGCTGGTCCCCCGCAGTTTGTCCTTGCAGGAAGCAAAAAAAATCCGTTTTTGTAATGTTGTTGGCACGCGCAAGGTTATGAAGCTGACCGACATGGCCGCAACGCTTGGCATACCCTTTCCGCAGCTGGTCAAGGAATTGCAGCGCCACTTAGACAAAGGACTGTTCCCGGGTGGTTATATCGACCACGCCCGCAAGCTACTGGTTGTCTCGGCAGAAGGGGTGGATTTTACCGCACTTGAGGTCGAGTCCAGTACGGACAAGCCCGATAGCAGCGGTGCGCAACCGGATTCCCGCCGGGATATACTCGAGAAAATTCGTATGGTGAACAAACGCATCGCTGATGAATCGGTTTCGAAAAAGGTTCAGCGTATTGAAGAAATCACCGCGCTGATTCTAGAGGCAGTCGAACGAGATCCAGCTAAAGAGCGCAAAATTGGCGTTTTCATGAGCTATTATCTGCCGACAACCCTTAAGATCATAACGGCCTATGAGCAATTTGAAGAGCAGGGCGTGCGCGGCGAAAATTTACAAGCGGCTATGCGCGATATCGAAAATATTCTGGATCACCTCGTTTCAGGTTTTGAGCGGCAGCTTGATCTGCTGTTTGAAAACGACGTTCTGGACATTTCTTCGGACATCAGCGTGCTCGAAAGCATGTTAGCCAAGGATGGCTTAACCGATAATGGCCTGACCATGCCCAAAGGTTGATTTTATAATAGCGCGGGGAAGGGTTTTACCCTTCCCCGCTTTTGATACCCAAGGAAGCCTTTTAAAGGCCTCTTAAACCATGCGCTATTTAACCGAAGGGTTTACAAGATAACCTAACAACATTTTCAAACTTTTGGACGTCAAAAACAGCCTGATCTTTAAAATCTATTTTCGCATAACACCCTTCGCCCAGATCAAACGCAATATAATAGCCCAAAACGTCTGGGTAGCCACAAACGCTGGCAACCACAGAACGCCCCTTGACAAAAACCAGCTCAACCATGCCTTCACTTACCGTTTCACACAGCGCGCTGCTTTTAAATCCTATTATATTTTCCATGTCCTCTTTTGGCAGGTAGGGGTCAAAGGTGTAAACCGAATCCCATCTGAATGGGACGATCTCGTTTAGAGTCACCGTTTGCGCATCGAGAGAAGTCAGTGCCTGTTTGAGTCGTCGGCTATTATACTGCACCCTCAGATTGCTAACAGCCAGAAAAAATAGAAAGCCGGCACTTACAAATAAAACTACGAATTTTATTTTTCTTTTACGCATCATTTTTCTCCTGTCGTCACACGGTTGCTGAACCAGTTTAAAGATTAGGTTGTCGTTTAACTTTTGAATACTGCAGTGATTATAAAATTTGTCAAATTGGCACGCAGTATATGGCACTTGCAACGTCCTTATTAAACATTAATTATTTATCGTTTATCATTAATTTTTTATTGACATATAG
>JAEWNU010000007.1 GCA_023456995.1 Bacillota bacterium | reverse complement strand
GTGCTGATGATATCACGGAATTGCTGGGGGAAGTTTGTGGCAGCGGTGCGACTATGGACGCTACTGGGGTGCGCACAGCGATATGCGTGGACGTTTTATCTAAATTGCCTGTATGTTCAAGACTTTTTTCATGATTGACATTTCCGGTGCTGCTGGTGGCATCGGAATCAGTTGATTCAGGAGCGGGTTGTGAGGAGGAGGGAGAATCCGTGCCATCGGTATCACCGCCATCCCGATCGCCTTCGGAGTAATCAGAGATGAGAAGCTCACCATCATACTGGAATGTTAGAATGCCGGTTCGCCCCCTAGGATAGGAGACTTGAAGATTATAGTTGCTCCCTTGCTCAAATATACGTTGGGATAGCTGAAGATCATCAGAGGTAAAAATAAAGCCCTCGGTCAACTTCGTCCATGGCCCGCTATCCTTCCGCAGCGATACTTCAAAATTTCCCAGCTGCTCCTGCTGCTTTGTAGAAAGTACCCAGGGAAAGTGCAGGAAGCCTCTTGCGGATAGGCAGCAATTGATATCGGGCTTGCCGGGCGTTTGAATCGAAACCGCGCACAACTGCTTGGGCAATGAAACCCCATCTGCCAATCTATAATCTTTTCCAAGATCGGGAACGACATAAGCGTAATATAGGCCTGAAGTACTGGTGTCCACAGTTTCCAATACACATGCGCCCGACGTCAAGTCATAATAATTGCCGAACGCATCGTAGCCGGTAAAACCATAAACGACATAGGAAAACCAGGTGGAAAGCTCCTCGCGCGGGGTTCCTGTTGCGAAAGCCACGGCATCCATGCGATCTGGTTTATCAAAACTGGTCAAAACCACTACACTTGTATCGGGACTTAACAGGTCATCGTTTGTTGTGCCAGAGCTGCCGCTGTCATTTGAGTTAGTATGTCCGCTGTCAGGGGTTGTTCCCTCAGCAAGTACTGCTGGCGCAATCGCCGCACAAAGCAGCATAACAGCGAGCCAGAATGCAAAGTATTGTTTGACACTCATGCCCATTCCCCCCGCAAAGAACCTGCAAATAGGCTTAGCCTTCGCTGCAGTACTTGTTTTTGCAGCCGGCGGCTGATCGGAAGAATCTCTCCGCTTTTCAAAGTCAAGAGATCTGGTTCAACAGCTTTAACCTGCTGTAGGTTGACCACAACACCTTTAAAGCAGCACATGAACTGCGGATACGCTGTCAGTTGATCGGAAAGTTCGGAAAAGGTTCCAGATACCGGAATAAGACAGTCAGGCAAATGAATGCAGGTGATACGATCTTGAAGGTCGGCATAAAGAATACGGTCCAATACAATTTCAAGCGGTTGGCGCTGACTTATAACAGTGATCGTCGGCTCATCGAGCAACTCGGCAATTTTGCAGTAACGCAGCGCCCGTTCCAGTTTTTCGGCGCTGACAGGCTTTACGATGTAGTCTGCCGCCCGCACATCATAGCTTTTCACGCCAAATTCCGAACTGGTAGTCAGAAAAATAATCTTGATGGCTTCATCTTTCTGTCGTAGCTCCAGCGCACAGTCTACGCCGTTTTGATCGTCCATAAAAATATCCAGAAAAACAAGATCGCATACGCCCGGGGCATAGCAATTCAAAAATGCTTTTCCGCTGTCGAATTCCTGAATTTGAACTGACAGCTGCGAATCTTTTGCGTATTGCTCCAACAGGCAACGGAGCGTTTGGCGTTCAGATGCAACGTCGTCTACGATTGTTATTCGCATGATATTACTTCCTCTTATGTAAAATATTCCATTAAACATTATATCACAATATATTGGAAAAAGGTTGATCGCTTGCGCAATTTTCCAACCACTTGCACAAAGATATTGCAAATGCTTGACTCGATCAAATAATTGTAAATATATTTTTATAATGTTATAATTAAATTAATTTCAAAATAATACCAGATAAAATGAGGTATCATAATGAATCTTGAAAGGCGAAGCTTAATTATTGAAAAGATTAAACAGGAGAGAATGGTCAAGGTCGCAGAACTAATTGCACAATTTGGCGTTTCTATTGAAACAATTCGCAGAGACCTTGAATATCTAGAAAAACAAGGATTATTGAAGCGCGTGTATGGTGGCGCCGTTATATCGGGTTTGTATGGTGAAGAACCTACATACTCGCACCGTGAGGTCATCAATTTTGAAGAAAAAAAGGCGATAGGCCAAAAAGCTTCCCAGTTTATAGATGATGGTGATACTGTTTTTATTGATGTAGGTACTACGACACGTGAGGTTGCTAAAAATTTATTAGGGAAACAGAACTTAACAGTCATTACCAATGCTACGCTTATTGCGCACGAGCTGATTAAAAATGAGAGTTGCCGCGTCATCCTACTGGGGGGTGAATTGAGAAAAGGGGAACTATCAGTCGCAGGATTTTTAACCGATAAGTGTATTGAGTATTTTAACGCAAACAAACTGATCATTGGGGTGGGAGGCATAACGCTTTCTAACGGAATTACAGATTATAACATAGAAGAAGCGAATACAAGAAGGCTGATGATTAAGCGAGCTGACACGATTATTGCTGTTGCAGACTATAGTAAATTTGGCATAACAGCGATGAATAATGTATGCGCTCTACGAGATGTTGATATACTTGTAACCGACTGGTCAGTATCACAGAAAACAATATCTGAAATAAGGTCATCAGGCATTAATGTGGCCATCGCTACACAACCATAGGCTTAAGCTTTCATTGAAACGTCGTTGTTGGAGAGAAACCAACAACGACGTTTTAATATTACAATTTCAGACTCATAATGTGGATTTGTGTGGATTTAATGTTGTTATGCTGATTTATATAGTATAAACAACCAATTTAAACTTCTTAATTTTATGAATAATATTGATATTGACACTAAAAACTGGTAATGTTATGATAATACTATCAAGATTACAACATAATACAACAAAAGCTGGCGGAGCGTTCAATTTATGCATACTCCTTGTTCATCAGTCTCAGACAAGAGACTTATATAATAAAAACAGGAGGTATTCACATGTCATTTAGCCAAATAATTATGTGGGTGATGGCAATTGGCGCAATTGTAGGAGGTCTAGACAGGATTTTTGGAAACAAGCTTGGATTAGGCGAAAAGTTTGAAGAAGGCTTCAATTCCATGGGTCC
>JAEWNU010000006.1 GCA_023456995.1 Bacillota bacterium | reverse complement strand
GTATTGATGCCGTCAACGTAACAAACGCCACCCTGCGGCAGCAAAATGGCATTTAAATGCTTTGCAAAGGTCGACTTGCCCGAACCGTTATGTCCGAGCACCGCCATCATCTCTCCGTGCCGCACAGTCAGGCTCACTCTGTCTACTGCGGCTTCACGCTCACCGGGGTAGGCATAAACCAAATCCTGAGCGCTGATAATGTTCTCCATAGTACTCCTTCTTTGCGTCTTGGTGCTCCCCGTTATTTAACAGCGGTGGAACCCGAAATTCAATAAGGTATTTTATGCTTGCCCAGCCCATATAGCGGTGGAACCCTGCGGTAACACCAATCCGTTGGACGAAACCGGCAAACCGATTTCGGAGGAGGAGCATGTCCCGCCGTTTTTGCCCGCGGTCACTGCGAGCAAGTATTGCATCACCGAGGGTGAAAGCCCGGTGGTGTAGGAATTCAGCAGCAAAAATAGTGCGTTGGGAGACAGGAGTTGCGTCACAAGACTGCAAAGCTCAAAGATGTTATCTTCTAGCTTCCAAACTTCGCCGCCCGGCCCGCGCCCGTAGGAAGGCGGATCCATGACGATGCCGTCGTAAGTGTTACCACGGCGAATTTCGCGTTCAATGAACTTTTTGCAGTCATCAACAATCCAGCGAATCGGCGCACTTTCAAGCCCCGAGAGCTTTGCGTTGTCGCGTGCCCACTGCACCATGCCCTTAGCTGCGTCAACATGCACAACTGAGGCACCCGCCGCCGCACAGGCCAGCGTTGCACCACCGGTGTAGGCAAAGAGATTGAGCACTTTTACAGGGCGATTCGCCTTTTTAATAGCATCCGCCATATAGTCCCAGTTGACGGCCTGCTCTGGGAAAAGCCCCGTGTGCTTAAACCCTGTTGGGCGTATCATAAAGCGTAGGTTTTTATAGCCGATGACCCATTCGGACTTTTTAAGCGTCCGCTGTTCCCAGCTGCCCCCACCCTCGGCAGAGCGATGGTAACGGGCGTCAGCTTTCTCCCAGCGCGCACCCTTTGATGTGCTCCAGATCACCTGAGGGTCAGGGCGGACGAGCAACACATCGCCCCAACGCTCAAGCTTTTCGCCCCCGCTTGCATCTATCAGTTCAAAATCCTTCCAGTCGGCAGAAAATCTCATTGGGTTCTCCTTATTTATTGGAATTCAGGTTCCTTTTAAGTAGGACATTCTTAGATTAAGTGTGTGCTGATGGCGGTTGCAATATCATCAGCCGCCTTTGTAATTTCATCCGCCGATTCGCCCTCAACCATCACCCTGATGTAGGGCTCAGTTCCCGAAGCACGTACAACTACGCGCCCACGCCCCTGCAAGATTTTCTGCCAGCGATCAATCTCGTCGCAGACCGCCGGATGGGTTGCCAGCGCAGATTTCATGCTGGGGGTAGCGTTCACATTGCGCATAATCTGGGGGAATCGCTTCATCTCGCCACCTAGCACCGACAACGGCTTACCGGCAGCAGCCAGCGCATTGAGCAGCATCACAGCCGAAAGCTGTCCGTCGCCCGTGGTGGCATGCTCTAAAAATATCATATGGCCCGACTGCTCGCCACCCAGCGAGAGGTTTTTCTCGCGCATTACCTCCAGCACATAGCGGTCGCCCACCTTTGTAACCTCGGTTTTGGTACCGCGGTTTTTCATAAGCTCAAAAAAGCCGAAGTTCGTCATCGAGGTGACCACCACGGTATCGTTATTTAGCTTATCATGCGCTAAAAGATAGGCACTAAGAATTGAAAGCAGCACGTCGCCATCAAGCAAATTGCCTTTTTCGTCCACTGCTAACAGCCGGTCGGCATCACCGTCAAAGGCAAGCCCAGCCGTATATCCGCCCTTTGTCACAAGCGGCGCAAGGCGTTCGATATGAGTGGAGCCACAGCTGTCGTTGATATTTACGCCGTCCGGCGCATCGGCCAGAAAATCGGCCTGAACGCCCATCGCGTCAAACAATCTTTTTGCGGTCGCAGCCGCGCTACCATTGGCGCAATCTATCAGCAGCCTGCCCGAAAATCCACCGGCGTAAATATCGGTAATATAGTTAATGTAACTGCCTACGGCGTCCTCCACGCTTTTCACGCGGCCCAGACCGCTGTGGGTTTTAAACTCATAGGGTTTTGTGCCGTCCAAGATAATGGCTTCAATCTCAGCTTCTTCGGCGTCGGTCAGCTTATAGCCGCTTGCGCCAAACAGCTTGATTCCGTTGAATTCATAAGGGTTATGGCTGGCTGAAAGCATGATGCCCGCGTCCGCCTTATAATGCTGCACCAGATACGCCACCGCGGGCGTAGGTACAACACCCAACAGCAATACATCCGCCCCAACGGAGCACAGCCCCGCCATTACTGCGGCCTGCAGCATATCGCCCGAAACACGCGTATCACGGCCGATAACCACCAGCGGTTTTTTATGTGTTTCTGCCGCTAATACCATTGCTGCCGCCCGCCCAATGTTCATAGCCAACTCAGTTGTCAGTTCAATTCCAGCCACACCACGTGCGCCATCGGTTCCAAATATTCTTCCCAAAGCAATTCCTCCCCTGTCGGGCAGTTAATTTAGCCCGCAAGTTATTGATATGTTGTCACACTTCAAAGTAAGCTAGTCTGATCTGAATCATTTTGTGGAGAAATAAGCCCGAGATGTTGAGCAGCCAGCGCCGTTGTGCAGCGCCCGCGCGGCGTGCGCGCCAAAAAGCCCAGCTGCATCAAATAAGGTTCGTAAACATCCTCGATGGTAATAGCTTCTTCGCCTGTTGCAGCAGCAAGCGTTTCAAGTCCGACGGGGCCGCCGTTGTAGTTTCTGATGATGACAGTGAGCATGCGGCGGTCGATTGCATCCAGCCCCAGCCGGTCAATTTCCAATCGAGAGAGTGCAATATCGGCAATGTCACTGGTGATAATGCCATCACCCATCACCTGAGCAAAATCGCGCACGCGTCTTAACAGCCGGTTAGCGATACGTGGCGTACCCCGGGCGCGGCGCGCCAACTCGACGGCGCCATGCGCTTCACATGGAATATCGAGAATTTTGGCACTTCTCGTGATAATATCAGCCAACTCTTCGGGGTTATAAAGCTCCAGCCTCATCTGAACGCCAAAGCGGTCGCGCAGCGGTGCGGAAAGTTGCCCCGCGCGGGTCGTTGCACCGATCAGCGTAAAATGTGGCAAATCCAGCCGGATGGAGCGGGCTGAAGGCCCTTTGCCAATCATAATATCCAGTTCATAATCCTCCATGGCGGGGTACAAAACTTCCTCCACTGTGCGGTTAAGACGGTGGATTTCGTCAATGAACAGAATGTCGCCCTCGCCAAGGTTCGTGAGCAACGCCACCAGATCGCCCTGACGTTCAAGCGCCGGACCGGAGGTGACGCGAATCTGTACCCCCATCTCATTGGCAATAATCTGTGCCAGCGTGGTTTTTCCTAACCCCGGTGGGCCATAGAACAGCGCGTGGTCCAGCGGTTCCGCCCTGCGGCGCGCCGCCTCTAAAAATATTTTAAGGTTTTCCTTGACCTTGGTTTGACCGATATATTCATCCAAGCTGCGCGGGCGCAAGGAAAGCTCGGTTTCAGAATCGAGCCGCGTATACTCCGGCGCAACGATGCGATTTTCAAAATCGGTTTCATCATTTCTCAGCAAGAAAAGACCTCCTTTTTCTGTTGATGGCAGTGTTTTTATCCACTAAAATCGCGCGAGCTTTTTTAAGCCACGTTTGACCAGTGCTTCCACTGTCATGTCATCGGTACAATCGGCCAGCGCTCCAGCCGCCTCCGACTGACTGTAACCCAGCGCCGCCAAAGCGGCTATTGCCTCGCTGAGGTTGCCTCCCTTTGCTGTGGAAGCAGAAACCGCCTCAAGTACTTTGGTATCTGCCGAGCCGAACCCGCCGAGCTTGTCCTTTAGCTCCAGGACAATGCGCTGTGCCAGTTTGTTGCCCACGCCCGCCGAACGCGTCAGCGCCTTGGCATCGCCAGAGGCAACGGCCAACGCCAGCTGACTGGAACTAAAGTCTGAGAGCAATGTCAGCGCCAGTCTGGCCCCCACCCCGTTGACTGTGGTCAGCAGCCGAAAGCTCGCCAACTCCTGTGAATCGGCAAAGCCGAAAAGATCAACCGAATCATCGCGCACCACCATGTGGGTCAGCAAATACACCTCGCTGCCCGTAGCAGGCATTTTGGTCAGCGTATTAAGTGACACCGCGCAGCGGTAGCCCACACCTGCGCACTCAACCACCACGCCGCCCGGCTCGGCGAGCAAGAGCTTTCCTCTAAGTGAATAAATCATCGGCTCCTCCTGTTGTTGTCGTTTAATACTGCACGCCGCATGGTTGAAACCGAAGCGCTGTGCGCGTGACAGATCGCGACAGCCAATGCGTCTGCAACATCATCCGGTTTCGGGCATTCTGGCAGGCACAAAATGCGGCGGGTCATATCCATGACCTGACGTTTTTCAGCGTTGCCATAGCCCACCACCGCCTGCTTGACCTGCATGGGGTTATACTCGAACGGCTCAACCCCGTACTGCGCCGCCGCAAGCAAAATGACCCCTCTGGCGTGTGCCACATAAATGCCGGTCGTCTTATTCTGTGAAAAAAACAGCTCTTCTATCGCCATGGCGTCGGGACGCACCCGCTCAATAAGCGCACACATGTCGCTGTAAATAGACGCCAGCCGCTTTTCAAACGGTACCTTGGGCGGCGTCGTAATAGCATCCGCCTCCAGCATGGTAAAACGTCCTTGGTTATAAGACACCGCGCCGCAACCGACAATGGCATACCCGGGGTCTATGCCTAACACCACCATCGGCTGAACCTCCCTGTTTATCCTAAATGGGTATATCTGACTTATTATAGCATAGACATCCCTTTCCAACAAGCAGTGAAGCGTCGTATTTTGTGATCATTGCAGGCGACGTTTACAAACGATGGATTACTTTAACGGATGAAGCAGGCTAGCTTTATAGCAAAAATCGACCAATCTCGTTTAATATTTACAAACCCTTCCAATCGTAGTAGGATGAAGGAAATGTTTTACAAAAGGATGAT
The DNA here is from genome assembly GCA_023456995.1 of Bacillota bacterium. Classification (GTDB taxonomy): domain Bacteria; phylum Bacillota; class Clostridia; order Oscillospirales; family Ruminococcaceae; genus Yanshouia. The sequence continues at coordinate 2,920 of JAEWNU010000006.1, read as the reverse complement.
GAACGTGTTATGTGAGCATTGTGGTAAAGAGATTCCTGGAAATAGCAAATTCTGCCGGTACTGCGGTCAGCCCGTTGTGCCGCAGCCCCCAATCCCCAGTGAAAGTGAACCAAGCAAATTACCATTAATTCTGGCAGCGCTTGTAGTCTGCGTCGTTGTCGTGCTTGGCATCAGGCAAATGACGGGGGATGCCAAACCAACATCTACAACACCGGCTGGCTCGTCTACAATGGCAAAGGAATCCAGCGCGCCAGAGTTGTCAGAATATGAAAGTAACACAGCAAAATTATACAGACGTATCATTATGTATTCACAAAAAATAATCCGCCAAGAACTAACCAATTCTGACTCTATGAAGCTCACTCACAACTGGGATGCCTTAACCAACCGTGGCGTGTTTATCACACATTGTGGCACCGTGGAGTACCTAAACCGTGACGGCGTACAAACCACGCAGCCCTTTAAAGTGACAATGGTTCTCAAAGACGATGGCAGTAGCGCATTTTCTATAGCGTTAACACTCGGTGATACCGTTCTGTATGATGAATGTTACCGCCTTGATGAAACAGGAAAGATTGTAGATTCCAATGCCACTTTCGGCGATAGAGGTTATGGCGAACAAGTGTATGACGACATCACAAATCCCGATCTGTGGGAAAAGGGGCCAAATGACAACGGTTATACATCGCCGGATAATGATGGTGATCTCACCCTTGCCGAATATCAAGCCATTGAAATCGGCATGTCCTATAATCAGGTCTGCGAAATACTTGGTGGCCCCGGCGTAGAGCTTTCGCGTGCCGGCAGTGGAAAAAACGAAATCTTTTCGGTCACCTGGACCAGTCCATCTGTTTTAGGTGCCAATATTTCCGTAATGTTTAAAGGCGGGAAAGTTGAATCTAAAGTACAGCTGGGTCTACAATAATTTAATGCTTCTCGTTATTTTTGTAAAAAATAGTGAGCAGCACACCTGCATATGAAGTGTCGAAAAACGAGGCCTACGTCGCAATGTAGACCTCGTTTTTATAATACTTTTGTCGTCAAAGCCCTTTTTGCACAAAACAAAAACCGCACTGCCCGCCGAAAACGGCTTAGCAATGCGGTTTTTCTGGTGGACGATAACGGGCTCGAACCGCTGACCCTTCGCACGTCAAGCGAATGCTCTACCAGCTGAGCTAATCGTCCATGTCACTTCAAGCGACGTAGGCAATTATACAACACGAAATTTAAAAAAGCAAGGGGTTTGTCCAACTTTTTTACATTATTTTTTCTAAATACAAATAATCCGCATTGCATCGCGCTAAAATCGATTCAAAAACTTATCCTGCTCAACAAATCCGAAGGAATCCGGCGTTTAGTTGCAAAATATAAAGCTATTTAAACTATACAGGCCATAATTCAAAAATTCAGCGATTTGCCGCCGCTTTTTCTAGTTAGCATTTTACCTTGCTAAACTGTTATAATGAGACCTGTTCAAATAACAATTGAAAGGACGACCTTCATGAAAAAGATTATATGTGCAACTCTTGCAGCCGCAATGGCGCTTGCTATGACCGCCTGCGGTGGTGCTTCTTCCAGTGTTTCTGCTCCTGCATCCTCCACCCCTGCTTCCTCTGAGGCACCGGCCACCTCTTCCGTCGCCCCCACAAAAGAAACATACGTCGAGCTGACCGAAGACCTCGGTGCCGAAGAATACGGCATAGGCTTTCGTAATGCAGACATCGCCTTTGGCCTTGAGGTGCAAAAATACTTAGATGAGATGATCGCCGACGGTACCGCCGCCAAAATCTCTGAGACGTGGTTTGGCACCGACGCACTCTTTAAGGGCAAAGATTATCTTGAAGAAACCAAAGCACCCGCAGACGACAAGTCGCTGGAAGCTATCAAGTCTAAGGGCAAATTCATCGTCGGTCTTGATGATAGCTACCCCCCTATGGGCTTCCGTGACGAAAAGAACGAAATTGTTGGCTTTGATATCGATCTTGCCAAGGAAGTTGCCAAGCGCATGGGCGTCGAAGTTGAATTTCAGCCCATTGATTGGGATTCCAAGGAGCTTGAGCTCAACGCAGGCAAAATCGACTGCATTTGGAATGGTATGACGATCACGCCCGAGCGCGTCGAAAATATGTATTTCACCAAGTCCTATATCGCCAACCAGCAGATTATCATTGTCCCCGCTTCGTCCGGCATCACCACAAAGGCACAGCTTGAGGGCAAGATTGTCGGATTGCAAAAGGGTTCTTCTTCGCTTGAGGCTCTCACCTCCGACTCCATCGGCGAAAAGGTCAAGGAAATCGTAGAATATCCCGATAACGTTTCGGCCTACATGGATTTGCAAGCTGGACGAATCGATGTTTTTGTTGTAGACTCTGTCGTGGGTCGATATGTTATCGCACAGAATGCTCAATAATTAATACGGAAACGGTGGTCGTATATCAATGCTAAAAAACTTTTTTGACATCGCCGTACTGCTGACAGACGGTGTCAAATATACGCTTGTGCTGTTTGCGGTCACCATTGTTGGGTCGATGCCGCTGGGTCTGGTGCTCACATTTATGCGCATCGGCAAGAGTACCGTCTTGCGTGCAATAACCAGCTTTTATGTATACATAATGCGTGGTACGCCATTATTGTTGCAGCTCTACTTCTTTTATTATGGCCTACCGTTTATCCCCGGTATGAAAAACGTCATCGTGCTTGACCGACTGACTGCGGCAATGCTCGCTTTTGTATTAAACTATGCGGCCTATTTCTGTGAGATATTCCGTGGTGGTATCATTTCAGTGGATAAGGGGCAATATGAGGCCGCCCGTGTTCTGGGATTCTCAAAGGTGCAGACACTATTCAAGATCGTACTACCGCAGATGATGCGTGTTTCACTGCCTTCCATTGCCAATGAAAGTATCACGCTGGTTAAGGA
>JAEWNU010000005.1 GCA_023456995.1 Bacillota bacterium | reverse complement strand
CCCCTGTGCTTTGCGGGTGCGGTGGCGATACAGCTTTTAGCACAAAAAGGCATTGCAGTGGGGGCGCATATCGCCGCTGTCGCTGGAGAATTGGATACACCATTTGACCCAGTAGCGGTCTCAGCTCAACAGCTCGCAGTGCTGACGCAAAAGGCGTTCCCGGTCATTTCAGATGAGGCGGGGCTTAGAATGCAGGCACAGATTGATGCGGCAAGGGCTGAGGGCGACTCGGTCGGTGGTATTATCGAGTGCGCTGCCGTCGGCGTTTTGGCTGGGTTAGGCGAACCGTTGTACGAAGGCCTTGAAAATCGTCTGGCCGCTGCTGTTTTTGGAATTCCAGCTGTCAAGGGGGTCGAGTTCGGTGCAGGCTTTGCCGCCGCGGCGATGCGTGGCAGTGAACATAACGACCCGTTTTCGATGGAAGATAACAACGTAACGACCCAGACAAACAACCACGGCGGCATTTTGGGTGGCATATCCACTGGTATGCCAATAACACTTAGAGTGGCGTTTAAACCGACGCCGTCGATTGCAAAAATACAACAGACCGTCAGCCTTTCGGCTATGGAGAATGCGCAGCTTGCCATCACCGGTAGGCACGACCCCTGTGTCGTGCTGCGAGCCGTTCCTTGTGTGGAGGCGGCGGTAGCGCTGGTGCTGCTGGATCTGCTGATTGAAGAAAAGGGGAAAAACATATGGAATTAGACGCACTGAGAATGAAAATTGATGATATCAACCACCAGATGGTAAAACTGTTTGTTGAGAGAATGAACGTTTCGATGGATATTGCCAAATATAAGATTGAAAACGGCCTACCGGTTTTGGATAAAGAGCGCGAGCGAAGCATTCTAAACCGTATGGCGCTTGAAGCGGGCGAACCTTTTGAAGATTATACCCAAGTGCTGTTTAGTACGCTGTTTGAGCTCAGCCGCTCTTACCAAAGCAGCCTGATGGCAAACGAAAATGTGATTGCTGACCGCATCAAAGGCGCGCTGAACAGCACACCGGCGCTTTTCCCGAGGAGGGCAGTGGTGGCCTGTCAGGGTGTGGAGGGTGCTTATTCTCAGCAGGCTTGCGACAAGCTGTTTCCGCACGCCGAGATTGTTTATGTCCAGAGTTTTGACGGCGTTTTCCAGGCGGTTGAGAAGGGGCTGTGTCGCTATGGCATTCTGCCGATAGAGAACAGCTCGTTTGGTTCGGTCGGCTCGGTTTATGATTTAATGAAAAAGCACCACTTTAGTATTGTCCGCAGTACACGCCTTCGCATTGCACACGCATTACTGGCTAAAAGAGGCGTTGGATTAAAGAATATTCGCGAGATATTCTCGCACGAACAGGCTATTGGTCAGTGCAGTGAGTTTTTAAAGTCACACCCGGAAATTAAGGTCACAGTCTGCGCAAATACGGCAATGGCAGCCAAGATGGTGTCTGAATCAAATAGAGACGATGTGGCAGCTATCTCATCACGGCAGTGTGCCGAAATCTATGAGCTTGAAGTTCTCTCTGAGAGCATTCAGAACAGCGACAACAACTTCACCCGTTTTATCTGCATCTCGCGCGAACTTGAAATTTATCCGGGTGCATCAAAAATATCCCTGATGATGACGCTGCCGCACTCCACGGGTTCTCTTTCAGGCATGTTGTCGCGCTTTTCAATGATGGGTATCAACCTGACAAAGCTCGAAAGCCGCCCGATACCCGACAAAGAATTTGAGTTCATGTTCTACTTTGACCTTGAAGCCTCGGTCTGCTCTGAAGCGGTTTTAAGACTGCTGTGTGAGCTTCAAAATAACCCAGGAACCTTTGTATTCCTAGGCAATTATATCGAAGCATAGAACGGGATGGTGAAGATGATGGCAAATACGGAACGCTATGGCCTCATAGGCGAAACGTTGGGGCACAGCTATTCAAAGCAGATACACCACGCACTTTGCGACTATGACTATGAACTGATAAGCATACCACGCGACAAAATAGAGGCCTTTTTGTCTGCGCGCCAGTTTGCCGGGCTCAACGTCACCATCCCCTATAAACGGACGGTTATTCCGCACTGCGACCTGCTCACCGACGCCGCCAGAGAAATCGGTAGTGTCAACACGCTGGTGATGCAGTCTGACGGTCGCTTGTTGGGCGACAATACCGACTATGCGGGATTTTTACATCTGGCGCGCAAGGTGGGACTTTCATTTAAAAACAAGAAGGTGCTCATACTCGGCAGCGGCGGCACCAGCCTCACCGTCTGCACTGCCATTCGTCATCAGGGTGCACGAGAGATTACCGTTGTATCAAGAAACGGCGTCGTCAATTATCAGAACGTCTATGAGCAGGTTGATGCCGAAATTATTGTTAACACTACTCCGGTGGGCATGTTCCCGAATAATGGTGTAAGTCCGATCGACCTGATGCGCTTTCCGAAGCTTGGCGGTGTTTTAGATGTAATCTACAATCCACTTTTAACGGCACTATTGCTCGAGGCTAAACGGTTGGGCATCCCCTGTGGGGGTGGGCTGTCCATGCTGGTGGCACAGGCCAAATACGCCGCCGAGCGTTTTGGCAAAGTGACAATCCCCGACGGACAGATTGACGTCATAGAGTACAATCTGCGCAAGGAACTGACCAACCTGGTGTTGGTGGGCATGCCCGGTTCGGGGAAATCTACGCTGGCGGCCGCCTGCGCTGCGTGCATGGGACGTGAGCTGGTCGAGATTGACGACCTTATCGCACAAAAAGCAGGTATGAGTATTCCCGAGATCTTTTCGCAATATGGTGAGACGCGTTTTCGAGAGTTAGAGTCTGAGACAGTTAGCGAGGTGGGCAAGCGCACCAAATTGGTCATTTCTACGGGTGGCGGTGCCGTACTCAGGGAACAGAATGTTGCTGCTCTAAGGCAAAATGGATTGATCGTATGTCTTGAGCGCGCGCTGGAACTGCTGCCTACCGATGGGCGGCCTCTTTCAAAAAATATTGATAATTTACGAACCATGAAAGAGCAGCGCACACCAATCTACAAGAGAAGCAGCGATTTTACAGTGGAAAACAATCAGGGAATAGAAGAAGCAAAAGAAAAAATTTTGGAGGGGTTTTATGAAGCTCTTAGTCATTAACGGGCCCAATATCAACATGCTTGGCATCCGGGAAAAAGACCTTTACGGGAGCTCAAGTTATGAGAGCCTTCTTAAAATTATCCAAGATACCTGTGAAGAAAATGGTATTGTGGTCGAATGCTTTCAGTCTAACCATGAGGGAGCCATCGTCGATAAAATTCAGGAAGCATATGGCGAAATAGACGGCATTGTGATCAACCCTGCTGCCTATACCCACACGAGCGTGGCAATTCTCGACGCGCTCAAGGCGGTCAATATTCCGACCGTTGAAGTGCATATCACAAATGTTTATGAGCGTGAGGAGTTCCGTCACCATTCCTTTGTAAAATTGGCCTGCGTCAAATCTTTTATTGGTTTGGGGCTTGACGGATACCGTCAGGCAATTTTATACTTAAAAAAGCACATAGCGTGATAACCTCTATAAAATGCGTTTGCCCAAATAAAAGGCAGACGCATTTTTAGCAGGTGCCGTCTAGTGTCCGGCAGAGTGGGTCATCATACAGTAAAGGGAGGCAGAATTATGAAACCGTATAACGAGAAAATCAGCTCAGTACATGGGATGGAAATATTGGATTCGAGAGGTAACCCTACGGTTAAGGTACGGGTGACGCTGGAAGGTGGCACGATGGGAGAGGCCTGTGTGCCGTCCGGCGCTTCCACCGGTAGTTTTGAGGCGCATGAATTGCGTGACGGTGGTGCCCGCTATGGCGGCAAGGGTGTGCTCAAAGCGACAGCTTTAGTTGAACAAGAGATTGCCCCTTCTGTCTGCGGGCTTTGCGCCGGAAATATTGCAGAAATTGATAGCATCATGATGCGGCTGGACAACACTGAGAACAAGTCGCGTCTGGGTGCAAATGCAATGCTGGGGGTTTCGCTGGCCTGTGCGCGAGCGGCGGCAGCACAGCACCACGTCGAGCTGTTTGAATTCTTGGGCGGTAAGTTTGCGCGCATTTTACCGGTGCCGATGATGAATATTTTAAACGGTGGGCGACACGCCGACAATAACATGGCTATTCAGGAATTTATGATTATGCCGGTTGGTGCTTCTAGCTTCTCTGAGGCACTGCAGTGGGGGAGCGAAATTCACCATGCGCTCGGGTCGCTGCTAAAAAGCAAGGGCTTAGGTTCAGGCGTGGGCGATGAGGGCGGATTTGCGCCGAATCTTTCGGGCGACGAGCAGGCGCTGGAATTTATTGTGGCTGCTATTGAAAAGGCCGGACTGAATACCGATAAGGTTAAACTGGCGATAGACGCTGCAGCCAGCGAATGGGTATCGCCAGAGGGCGGCTATGTAGCACTTAAGCGCGGCACCCCCTATACGACCGAGGCACTGTGCGATTATTGGGAGAAGCTTTGCAGAAGCTATCCCATTCTGTCACTTGAAGATTGCCTTGGCGAAGAGGACTGGGAAGGATGGCGGCAGATTACAGAACGATTGGGTGAGAAGGTTCAACTGGTTGGTGACGATCTGTTTGTTACGAACCCTACGCGGTTGGAGAAGGGCATCCAGACTGGTACGGCTAACGCTATCCTCATAAAACTTAACCAGATTGGTACTTTGTCCGAGACACTGCATACCATTTCGCTAGCGCAGTCCAGCGGTTATGCAACGGTGATTTCGCACCGTTCCGGTGAGACAGAGGATGCATTTATCGCCGATTTGGCGGTGGCGGTGAACGCTGGGCAGATTAAGACCGGTGCACCCTGCCGCAGCGAACGGGTGGCAAAGTATAACCGCCTGTTGGAAATTGAACGTTTGCTTGGCAGAAACGCGGTTTACGGCAGCCAGCTTAAATAAATACAAATGAGACCACGCTTTCATAGCGCGGTCTCATTTGTTTTGTGGGCTTACGAACTTTTATTAAATTGTAGAAAATTAACGTCGTTTTAATCTATCAGTTTTGTCGTTTCTAAAATATTACGCTTACATGCGCTCACTGGGTACCAGCTACAGGAAGCGCAAATATCGTCCAGTATGCATTCAGTTATCTTCGCGTTGATTTCTGTGATAAGGTCTTGATAGATATAGCTTTTCTCCTCAAGTTCAAAGTAATCAACAATCTTGCTATCGAAGCATTTCACTTTGGCTTGATCTCTGCACAAATCGGTACCTAGCATATTCGGGCATTTTTCGCAAATATCATCTGTGGAGAAAACAATGTCAATCACGACATTCGTTTCTTTGCGAATACGGTTGGTAATGGCGGTCATGTTCAAAACAAAATTGCTGCTATAACCCTTGCCGCTATAGCCTTGTGTACATAGCAGATGATGAGGGCGTAGTCTCATGCTGGAATCCGCTCTTTTTCTAAAATACGCTCAAGTTTAACGCCCAAGATTCCCACCAGTATCATTTTGATAATCGAAGTAGGAATAAAAGGCAGCACACAAGCGACGAAAGCGGTCGACAAACTACGGGAGGTGACTAGACTAAACATAAGCATGCCACAGATGTAGTTTACAACTGTGCCCGAAATAAGCCCGCATGCCAACATGGATTTGCTGTTGCGCTCCGCACCGATTCCTGCGGCCAGTGCCATGAGCGGGAACGAGAGAATAAAGCCGCCAGTGGGGCCCAATGCGATACCAAGTCCGCCTCGAAACCCTGCAAATACCGGCACGCCAAAAGCACCGAGCAGCACATAGGCTAAGGTGGACAGCGTACCTTTTCTAGCGCCAAGCACAATACCGGCAAGCGGTATTGCAAAGGTTTGCAGTGTCATGGGCACACCATACGGCATAGGGATGCTGATTTGTGCCAATACAGCAATGATGGCGGTAAAAATACCGATAAAACAAAGATCACGAGCGGATAGTTTTTTTGTACTCATTTTCACATCTCCTGTTATAACTGCAAAATGTCCCAAAATGCGCATCTGTAGGTAATGGATATAATTGCATCACTCAATAATCTACGCTTCTGGAATTATAGGCTTAGTATATACAGAAAATGAACAATTGTCAACCTTATAACAATATAAGTTTACAATATTCGTTAAACTTATATTACGTAAGTTCCTTTTGACGAAAGAAAAGAATTGAATCGCCAAATACTCTTTGGAGGCACCACACTAAACATAAAAATTATATGAGAAGAGAGCCTCTGTAACATTAAAACGATAGTATGATTCTAGTGTTTTGTCGATTGACTATTACCCCGGGAGCATTCGTTCAGGCAACAAAGATGGAGTAGCAGTGGATTTTGTTGAATCCGCCCCTGAGGTTCTCGTGGAAGGCGGCCTCTGCATCTCGGTCATATGCTTCCAGTAGCGCTTGGGCATATGGGTCATCTGACAGCGGGGATTGATGCGTTCGCGAATGGCGATGGCGTCAAAATAGGTGCCCCAAAGCTCGCGATAAAATTGTTCTGTTTCATCCGCTTCTGGCTCAATGAAATCTTCAAGGTCGACAATGGCCCATTTTGGCGGTTTGTGAATGAGTGCGCTTTGGTGGGTTTTATCATAAATGACAAATAACTCATTGTGAAAGCGATCGCAAAAATGTGCTGCTATGGTGGGCAAAACCTTATTTTTCGGTTCTATCACCGAAACAAGACCCTTGTCATACTCTGAAAAGCGAATAAACTCCAAATAAAGGTGACTTTCACGCTTTAAAAATAGTACAGCCTTTTTCAGCGCATGTACAGTGGGATCGGTGAGCAACTCACAAACATTTTTTCCACGCTCAAAACCAAGGTAAATAAAATCCAACAGCAGCAGCTCACGCTGCGGGAGGCAGGTGCAAAAACCATTTGTTACAAGGTATAGCGCCTCTTCCGAGATTTTTTTACCGATTCCGGTACGGACACGCAGAGCACGCTGCATATCAGTATCAATCCACTGCTGTGCCATCAGGGAGGGCTCGCTGGAATCTTCCGACATAATATCATACGGGCGTTGTTTAGACAAAAAGCTTTCAAACACACAGCTTAAAAATCCCTCAAAACTGCCGTCGTAGAGATAGATTATATCTGACCGCTGATACACTTCACGACATCCTCTCTGGTGATTTGATCGGAAAACAAGCTGAGCTGCTCATACCCTTGTGATGGCAGCCGTTGCTTCTGACTATCTGAAATTAGAGCGTTGAGGGCGTTATCTGGCGTAATGCGTACCCCCTGAGCCGTTTTACCCTGACAGGTGACAAAATACTGCGCGCGTTTTAATACCACGCCGATGCGGCGCAGGCCGTCAAAATCCAGTTTTGTTTCGCGCCGGGCGCGCAGGATGCGCATCGTACTGTTAACACCGATGCCCGGTACTCTTAGCAGTAGTTCCCGTGGAGCAGTGTTAACCTCGAGTGGAAAGAGTGCCATATTATTGATCGCCCAGTTACACTTGGGGTCGATTAACGGATTGAGGTGTGGGTGCTGTTCATCAAGAATTTCATTAGCCGAAAAACCATAAAACCGTAGCAGCCAGTCGGCCTGATAGAGACGGTGTTCACGCAGCAGCGGCGGGCTAACGGTTCGCGCCGGCAGAAGCGGATTATCCGAAACAGGGATATAGGCCGAAAAAAATACCCGTTTGAGGCTGAACTTGTGATAGAGCGCAGAGGTAAGCTGTAAAATTTGATAGTCGCTCTCGGGCGTCGCACCGACAATCATCTGGGTACTTTGCCCGGCAGGGGCAAATGGTTCAGCATGGCGGTAGCGTACAAGATCGGTACAATTTTCTTTAATGCCGTCACGCAGTAGCCCCATCGGGCGTAGAATGGCAGCCCTGCTTTTATCGGGCGCGAGTTTGTCTAGGCTCTGCTGTGAAGGTAGCTCTATGTTGACACTCATTCTGTCGGCCAGTCGCCCAAGCCGATTAAGCAAAAGGTCATCAGCGCCCGGTATGGCTTTGGCGTGGATATACCCGCGAAATCCGTATTCTTCGCGCAAAATGCGTAACGTTTCAATCATTCTTTCACAAGTATAATCGGGGCTTTTTATAATGCCGGAGCTTAAAAATAGCCCTTCAATATAATTACGACGGTAAAAATGGATGGTCAGATCCGCCAGTTCGCGCGGGGAAAAAGTGGCACGCGGCACGTCATTGGAAGCGCGGTTGAGGCAATAGGCACAATTATAGATGCAGGCGTTGCTCATGAGTACCTTTAAAAGCGACACGCAACGTCCGTCGGCTGAAAAGCTGT
>JAEWNU010000004.1 GCA_023456995.1 Bacillota bacterium | reverse complement strand
CACTGGTTCCATGTGGAAGCGGCAACTCCCCTTATATGTCTCCCTCAGCGTTTGCGGGCAACCCTCTGATATTGGATTTAGAAGATTTGTCGGTGCAAGGGTTGCTTTCACCGGAGGAACTGGCTACCGCACGTTTTTTTAACCCTGACTATGTAGATTATAACTGGCTTCAGCAAAATCGTTTTCTACTGTTAAAGAAAGCTTGGTCGCGGGACGATAATACAGCGGCTAGATCAAATTTTGTGGAACAGCATATTGGTTGGCTGCCTGACCATGCCCTTTTTGCTGCACTCAGTCAACATTTTGGGTGTCCCCTAAACCAATGGCCCGATCAAGCTGCGCGTCTGCGCGATCCTGCAACTTTGGCTCAGTACCGCATTAAGCTTGCCGATGAGATAGACTTTGAGATTTTTCTACAGTATCACTTTTTTCGCCAGTGGGCGGAGCTAAGGCGCTATGCCAAAGCACACGGTATAGCTATTATGGGCGATATCCCCATCTACGTCTCAGCCGACAGTGTTCAAGTCTGGTCTGACCCGGCACTTTTCCAAGTCGATGAGAACCTTAGCCCAACCCGTGTCGCAGGGGTTCCACCAGACGCATTTTCTGATAAGGGGCAGCATTGGGGCAATCCCCTGTATGATTGGGAAAACCAAAAGACAGCCCTTTTTGACTGGTGGACCGCGCGATTAAAAAACGCTGCAATTCTTTACGACATAGTGCGAATAGATCATTTTCGCGGATTCCACAATTACTGGTCTATTCCGTCTCAGTCACAAAGTGCGCTGGAAGGCTGCTGGAAAAGAGCACCTGGGCAACCTTTGATAGACTTTTTGACCCAACAGGTTCCTGAACTGACTCTTATTGCGGAAGACTTAGGTGATTTAGATGAATCTGCTCGAAATTTTATTCTTGGCTCAGGGCTGCCTGGTATGAAGGTATTAGTTTATGCCTTTGATCCGGTCGGGGACAGTAGCTATCTTCCCCACAATTGCCCTGTTGATTCGGTGATGTATACCGGCACGCATGATACCCCCACCTTTGTTCAATGGTTGTTTTCTGAAGCAGGCCCTGAGGAACAAGCATTTGCTTTTGATTATCTTCGTCTGCGACCCGAAGAAGGCTTTGGATGGGGCGCCGTATGCGGCGCATGGATGTCCCCAAGTCGTTTGGCCATCGCCCCGCTACAGGACATTCTCGGCTTGGGGGCGGATGCTAGGGTAAACTTCCCCGGTACAATTGGGGATAAAAACTGGTCCTGGCGGGTGCGGTCGGACGCTTTGAACTCAGAGGTGGCCTATCGTCTAAAAAGAATTACTCATACTTATGGGCGTGGTTAAACTTAATGATCTTTGTGAATTGCAAATGAAAAGGAGCTGTTTATATGATCACTTATTCGGATGTTTTAGAGGCACAAAAAAGAATTTCTTCCTATATCGTCCGCACACCGCTGCTGCGTGTACCCGCTTTGGATGCGGCACTGGGTTGCATGGTCTATCTCAAGCCCGAAAATTTACAGGTCACAGGCTCGTTCAAAATACGGGGCGCTATCAACGCCATGCTCTGCTTAACCGATGAGCAGAAAAAAAACGGTGTGGTGTGTTGTTCCAGCGGAAACCATGCGCAGGGGGTTGCCTGCGCCGCCAAGCTTTTAGGGCTTGACGCGGTTATTGTCATGCCTGAAAATGTTAACCCTGTCAAGTTGGCGGGAACAAAATCTTACGGCGCAACGGTACTGCTGGCGGGAACACGTTCGAGCGAACGCGATGAAAAGGCCAACGAACTGGTGCAGCAGGAGGGAAGAACGCTCATTCACCCTTATGCAAACGATTATGTTAGAGCCGGACAGGGCACTATCGCCATAGAGATTTTACAGGATGAGCCTGATATGGCGACTATTGTATCGCCGGTCGGAGGCGGAGGCATGCTCTCCGGTATTGCGACTGCCGCCAAGGCGATAAAGCCCGATATCCGGATTATCGGAACAGAACCGACAGGCGCACCCCGATACAGCGCCAGCCGCCAAGCTAAAAAACCGGTGTGGCTTGATAATGTGGATACTATTGCTGATGGTACCCGCACCGACCACGCTGACCCGGACAACTTTGAGATGATTGAACAGTTGGTAGACGTGTTGATTTCCGTCACCGACGACGACATTCGCGCCGCTATGAAGCTGACTGTTTTATCCGCAAAAGTTATAGCCGAGCCCTCATCCTCAATGCCAGTTGCTGCCGCGCTTGCCAAGAAGCTGAATGTAAAGGCGAATGAAAAAGTTTGCTTTGTTATCTCGGGTGGAAACATCGACCCTGCTCTTTTAAAGGGAATTCTTTAAACTGCAAATAGGATTTCGATGAAGCATATAAACAGGGCCTCTGAGCTGTATATACAGTTCAGAGGCCCTGACTTTATCCTAATTTCCCCAATACATCGTCGTTTAAAAATTCTGCCGGAATATTCTTTTTAATGATATTAGACAGGTACGACAGCGAGAACTGACCATGCCATTGCGTCATACCGTGTTTTTTTACCAGCTCATCCGTGTACTCGACGAATGGATAAATTCGCACATCCTTGCGCCCGGTAGTGTCATACTGCGTGACAACCGGAATCATTTTGGCCCGGGTGATCGCTGTCTCACCTGTTTTTGCATCCTTTTCGATATCCAAATCAAGGACGCCACCCAGCATATTCTGCGGGTCAAGCATACTCGAAATGAAGTTGCCCAGCGAATAGGTTACCAGCATACGGTTGCCACTTTGTCCGGTTCGCCATTCCATCGGCTGCAACGTGTGAGAATGGTGGCCCAGCAGCAGGTCAACACCCCAATCGGCAAACATCTGCGCCAGCTCAAGCTGATTGTCGTTGGTGCTGTTGCTGTTTTCAGTGCCCCAGTGAATCGAGACTACCACAAAATCGCTGTTGGCACGGGCCAACTCCACTTGTTGCTTCATTAGGTCGTATTCGTCCGAACGAATAAACCGCAGCGGTGTTTCAGCAGGCAGCTTAAGTCCATTTGTATGTTCAGTGATCGGTACAAAACCGATAGTAATGCCATTTTTCTTGATCGTTAAAGGCTTCTGCATATCCTCTTCGGCACGCCAAGCCCCCATAGACAGTACATCCGGGTTGGCACCCCAATAATCCATCGCGGCAATCAAGCCGGTTTCTCCCATGTCGAACATGTGGTTATTAGCCATGCACACCACGTTAAAGCCCATATCTACAATTTTGTCGCCCACCGCTTCTGGTGAATTAAACAACGGATAACCTGACAGTGGATAAACACTTTCGGCTATTATGGTCTCCTGATTGATAAATGCGACATCGGCTTCTTGAAATAGTCCCGCAATATGTTGATAGGGCGGGTCAAAATCAAATCCTTTTCCCCCGGTACGTGCCGAAGCTTGTTTATATATATTATCGTGGATTAGATTATCACCCGCTGCCATAAAGTGCAGCTTCGAAGATTCCGGTTCGGGCTCGGGCTCGGGTTGCGACTCCGGCGCGGGTTCAGAAGCCGACACAGCCGCCGACTCAGAAGGTGCCCCACCCTTATAAAAGCTATGAATGTCTAAATTGGTCGTCGCCCAAAATAATCCGATTGCAGAAAGCGAAAGCAGCAGCACCAGCGCTATTAGTTTAAGCGCACCTGTTCTTTTCATCCATTTCCTCCAAGTATCCTCATACAGATATACGATCAGCTAGTTAAAACCGGTTCTCTATTATCCGCAGGGTTTTCCCATACAGACATTAAAGCATGCCCGCTTTTGCTTTAAATGCCCAATCGAACATTTGTATAATAAGTTGTCCTGCCATACCTGTGACTTCATTTTATTCTACCACAGAAGTGTCGATTTTTTGTAAGGTTATTGCCAGTAGAATTTAATTTTACACAAAATTATCCGCCCTGCTGGTGGCACACTTCGATGCCTGACCCAAAAGGGCGGAGTTTTTTGTTCTCGTAGTCACCAAGTTACCGCAGTAAGCGTCCTTCATAACCCATACGCAACGAAATCTGCTGTGCCGCGTCAAGTAGGAAAGGGAGTTTTTCATAGATATGTTCGTCGGTCATACGGGTGATCGGGCCACTGACGCTAAGTCCCGCAATAATGTTGCCGGTGTAGTCATAGATCGGTGCGGCCACACATCTGGCACCCGGCTCATATTCCTCGTTGTCAAAGGCATAACCCTGTGCGCGAATCTTATCTAGCTCAGCAAACAAACGGGCGGGCTCAGTGATGGTATGGTCGGTAAGTGTCGGCAGCCCCTTAGCGGCAATATACTGTTGAAGCTGCTGCTGGCTGTAGTTGAGAAGTAACAGCTTGCCCACCGCCGTACAGTGCATGGGAGAAACATTTCCCACGCGGCGAGTGGTCATCAAAAGCTGGCGCGGGCCGCTAATCGCCTCGATATATACCACCATCATGTTATGTTCTTCAGCGACGTTAGCCGACTCAGAAAAAATATGTGCGATCGAGCGCAGGTAGGGTGAACAGATATTGCGGATATTTTTGCGGCTGGACACATTAGCAGCCACCGCACAAATCTTATAGGTAAGCGAATACCGTCCGGTATCGGAATCCTGCACCACATACCCACTCTTTTGCAGCGTGGCGATATAGCGCAGCGCGGTGCTTTCATTCATCCCGACCAAGCGGGAGATATCCTGTAAACGTATCGGTTCATCCTGCTCGGACATGCGCTCTAAAATTGCAAGCATTTTCTCAGAAGACTGATTGGAACGCGTGGTCTTATCCGTACCCATGTTTCTTTTCATAAGGCATGCCTCCTTTTATTTAACGCCATCTATTGGCTTATTGTATTACATTAAGGGTGAAAACAGCCGTAGCACCGCACTAACCAGCCGCAGTATACAGCCGAATTTTAATTGTTTACTATCAGCGTTGACCGGCTCACAAAGTTCTAGCGTGTTTAAGAAGTCTGTCCGAATATCACACACGGCATTGGTCCGCGCCATCCACACGCCACACTCAAAGTGTAGATAAAAACTACGATAATCCAGATTGATAGTGCCCACCGTGGCGACCTCATCGTCGGCCACAAAGGTTTTTGCGTGGATAAAACCAGGCGTATATTCATAGATTTTGACCCCGCCCCGCACAAGTTGGGCATAATAGGCACGGGTAACCATATGCACATACCATTTATCACCCTGATGGGGTGTTATGATGCGGACATCCACCCCGTTTTTAGCTGCCAGCAGCAGCGCAGTCACAGTTTCATTATCAACGATCAGATAGGGTGTGCAGATGTACACATATTTGACGGCTCGGTTGATGATATTGAGATATACCATTTCCCCAACCTGCTCACCGTCAAGTGGTGTATCGGAATAGGGCTGAACAATACCGTTGGATGCATTATTATCTGT
>JAEWNU010000003.1 GCA_023456995.1 Bacillota bacterium | reverse complement strand
TAGTGTTTTCAGTATAGCACAGGGTTAAATAATTGGCAAGTTTTTTGGTCTAAATCATGAATTAAATGAATATTATTTCAATTTTATCTGGTTTGTTGCATTATTATTAGTTCAATTGTCTCGAATGACTTTATTTTTTCTGATATTTAAAAGGATTTTTGCATTATCTTTATATTCATATAATTGAATATTTTTTTATAATTAAAATCCATAATAAACAAGTTTTTCCTTTTTTAATAAAAAAATTTAGCGCATTAATACGTTAAACTACTTGGGTCCCTCTTCATTTCCAGTTTCATATTTCTGTATCAGATTAAAATTTGGCGTTATTTCCTTCGTTTTTTTGCAGGCGAGATGCAATTTCTTTCATTATCAAAATTCAATTGTGCTCTATTAACGAACAGTTGTATTCATATAATTTCACGTATACAGAAACAATCTCATTATTTCGTCATTTTGCACAGCATTGTGCAAAATTGACTAATTAAACTCTTTTTACCATACATGGGCAGAATAGACAGCCTACACGCCTTTTGACAATTTCCATTTATTACATTATTTTACCATTGCATCCATGGGTTTTGAAAAGAATTATCATGCGCTTTCCCAATAAATATGTATCAGTTTTATGGATATTGACATCCTGACACAAAGCTTCTATGCTATAGGTACTTCATCAGTAATGCATGACTAATCCCTAATATGACAACGATTGATGCTCTAAATTTGCAACATAACACAGTGTGTGTGGGTGAAACAAGTGAAAATTGGAATTGATATAGGTTCTACTACTATAAAGTGTGTGGTGCTCGATACGAATGACAATATTGTCTATCATTCGTATGAGCGCCATTATTCGCAAATTGCAGAAAAAACAGCCGAACTCATTTACATAATCCGCAAAAGTTTTTCACCACAGGGTGGCTTTGTTCTAGCGATTTCAGGCTCCGCGGGTATGGGGCTGGCTGAAAAATGTGGCATTCCTTTTGTACAGGAGGTTTTTGCGACTCGCGTCGCCCTGCGTAACCGCCTGCCTGAAACTGACGCAGCTATTGAGCTGGGCGGCGAGGATGCTAAAATCCTATTTTTAAAAAATGGGCTTGAAGTGCGCATGAATGGCTCTTGTGCCGGTGGTACCGGCGCATTTATTGATCAGATGGCTACTTTATTAGATATTACACCGCAGAAGATGAATGATTATGCCGCGCGCGCCCAGCGCATATATACCATCGCTTCACGATGCGGCGTGTTTGCTAAATCTGATATTCAGCCGCTGCTCAATCAGGGCGCAAACCACGACGACATTGCCGCGTCTATCTTTTCTGCTGTTGTCAACCAGACCGTTGCGGGACTGGCGCAGGGGCGGCCCATCACCGGCAATGTCATCTATTTAGGTGGCCCGCTCACCTTCTTGTCTGAGCTGAGAAATAGCTTTGACAGCACCTTAAAGGTCACCGGACTCTGCCCCGAGAATTCGCTTTATTATGTCGCGCTAGGTGCGGCGCTTTGTGCCGACC
Organism: Bacillota bacterium; assembly: GCA_023456995.1. Classification (GTDB taxonomy): domain Bacteria; phylum Bacillota; class Clostridia; order Oscillospirales; family Ruminococcaceae; genus Yanshouia. Next base: position 3,633 of record JAEWNU010000003.1, on the reverse strand, counting down.
GCGCCATCGACCCGCAAGAGGCATTAGATCAGCTTTCTAATCTGTCGCTTACCGGGCAGTATCATTTTATTGAACCGCTGTTTGAAAGTGAGCGGCAATACAGCGATTTTTGTACGCGCCACAGCCACTGCACTGTTGACACAACCGACCCCGCCACTTACACCGGACGGGCTTTTCTCGGTGTTGATGCAGGCTCCACAACCATTAAACTGGCAATTATCGATGATGAGGGGCGCCTTCTATCCAGTATTTATCAGCCCAACAAGGGAAACCCTGTGCCGGCTGTGCGTAAATTTCTGTCTGAATTCTATTGCCGCTACCCTCGGATTGCCATTGCGGGTGCCACTGCAACCGGATATGGCGAAGATCTCATTAAAAATGCATTCTCGCTAGATTACGGTATCGTAGAAACCGCCGCGCACCTTGCGGCGGCGCAGCATTTTTTACCGGATGTTGAATTTATTATCGATATCGGTGGTCAGGATATTAAATGCTTTAAAATTAAAAATGGCACGATTGACAGCATCTTTTTAAATGAAGCGTGTTCCTCAGGATGTGGCTCGTTTTTACAGACCTTCGCAAACGCCTTGGGGTACAGCGTCGAGGAATTCGCCAAGCTTGGCCTGTTTGCCGACCGCCCTGTCGATCTGGGCAGTCGCTGTACCGTGTTTATGAACTCCTCTGTCAAGCAGGCGCAGAAGGATGGCGCTTCCATCCAGAATATTTCGGCTGGCCTTTCAATTAGCGTCGTAAAAAATGCGCTATATAAGGTAATCCGTGCTTCCTCCCCTGAGGAACTTGGACGGCGTGTCGTTGTTCAGGGCGGCACTTTTTTAAATGATGCCGTACTGCGCGCCTTTGAGCAGGAAATGAAGCTTGAGGCAGTCCGCCCGACCATTGCTGGCCTAATGGGGGCCTACGGCGGGGCGCTTTATGCACAGTCACACCCCAAGGAGCAAAGCAGCATCGTCACACTGCCGCAGCTGGAAAGTTTTATCCATACCGTTAAGGATGTTAACTGCGGTCTGTGCGAAAACCACTGCCGTTTGACCATCAACACCTTTTCCGGCGGACGCAGATACATCAGCGGCAACCGGTGCGAACGCCCCGTGACCAACCGTAGCAATTACAATGCGTTAAACATCTATAAATACAAGCTCGATCTTCTTAAAGCTTATAAGCCTGACCCACAGGCAAAACGGGGCATCATTGGTATTCCGATGGGGCTTAATATGTTTGAGCTACTGCCGTTCTGGCACGCATTTTTTTCACTGCTCGGCTTTTCGGTTGTGACCTCGCCGCTTTCCGACCGCGGCATCTACCTGCTCGGACAAAGCACGATACCGTCCGATACTGTCTGCTTTCCCGCTAAACTGATGCACGGGCATGTGCAGACGCTGGTCGACAATGGCATTAAGACTGTGTTTTATCCCTGTATGAGTTACAATCTAGACGAAAACTTAGGGGACAACCACTATAACTGTCCGGTTGTGGCCTATTACCCCGAGGTTATCGGGGCGAACATGCCCGACCTGCGCAACGTGACTTTTATAAAGGACTACATCGGTATTCACCGGCCGCACGAGTTCCCTAAGAAAATGCACAAAATACTTACCGGCTATTTTCCGGCTGATAAAATAACGCTGCCTGAGGTGCAGGCCGCCGCGAAAGCCGCCTACGCCGAACAGGATCTCTACCTTGCACGCATTCGTGAACGTGGTGAAGCCATCATCCAAGAGGCTCGCGCAGACGGCTCCCCCATTATTGTGCTGGCGGGCAGGCCATATCATATCGACCCCGAAATCAACCACGGTATAGACAATCTTATCTCCAGCTTTGGGGTCGGCGTTATTTCAGAGGATGTTATCAGTGACCGTGTGACAAAATTTCCGGTTAATGTTTTAAACCAGTGGACCTATCATTCAAGGCTTTATGCCGCCGCCCGCTATATTAAGGATCAGCCCGATATGCACCCTGTGCAGCTGGTCTCGTTTGGCTGTGGCATTGACGCCATCACGACAGACGAGGTACGTTCTCTGCTTGAGGACGAGGGGAGGCTTTATACCCAGATAAAAATCGACGAAATAACAAATTTGGGTGCTGTTAAAATAAGACTGCGCAGTCTGTTCGCCGCAGTCGAACAAAAAAGTGTAGAAACCGCAGCAGGAGGTAGCTGCCATGCATGATCCCCACTCGCAACAACACAGCCGCGTTATCTTCACGAAGGAAATGCGGCGCGACTACACCATTTTAGTCCCTATGATGGCCCCGATTCATTTTGAATTGATTCGCAACGTGATGCGCAACGCTGGTTACAAGGTCGAAATCCTTGAAAACTGTAGCCATCAGGTAGTGGAAGAAGGCTTGAAATACGTTCATAACGATACCTGTTACCCTGCCCTGTTGGTTATAGGCCAGCTGATAGACGCATTAAACAGCGGCAAATATGACTTGAGCAAAACCGCGCTGATGATGAGTCAAACCGGCGGCGGCTGTCGCGCCTCTAATTACATACACCTGTTGCGCAAGGCACTTGTCAAGGCGGGGTATGGTGAACTGCCGGTTATATCGGCAAACCTCTCGGGTCTTGAGGAAAATCCGGGCTTTCAGGTAACACTGCCGATGATTCGCAAGCTGATTGCCGCCCTAATTTACGGTGATATGCTCATGCTGCTTTCGAACCAAATTCGCCCCTATGAGGACGACAAGGGCAGCGCCGATAGCATGGTCGCCCAATGGATTACCGATTTGACCCGTCAGTTTAAGGCCGGAAACGGCCTCAATCTTACCCAGATGAAGCACAACCTTGAACGCATCGCCACCGACTTTGAACAGATAAAAATCACGCGCGTGCCGAAGATCAAGGTCGGCATTGTCGGTGAGATTTATGTTAAGTACTCAAAGCTGGCTAACAACAACCTCGAGGAATTTTTAGCCTCGCAGGACTGCGAGGTCATGCTGCCTGGTCTGTTGAATTTTATGCTGTTTAAGGTGGACAACCGCTTGGAGGATCATAAACTCTACGGCGGCAATGGTGCCAAATATTTTGTTGTCAGCTGCTTTATGGATTTACTGCTGCGCATGGAGCGCATTATGCTGGATGTGCTGTCAAAACATCCCCAGTTTACTGCGCCGTCGCCTTACCATCACCTAAAGGCGCTGGTCAAAGACATCATCGGCTATGGCAACAAGATGGGTGAGGGTTGGTTGCTCACCGCTGAAATGGTGGAGCTGATTGAGAGCGGCTACGGCAACATCGTGTGTGCACAGCCGTTTGGGTGTCTGCCCAATCACATTAGCGGCAAGGGCATGATTCATCGTCTGCGCGAATTGTATGGCAATATTTCCAACATCGTCGCGATTGACTACGACCCCTCAGCCACCCGCGTCAATCAGGAAAACCGTATCAAGCTGATGCTCGCCGTCGCCAAAGAACGCCTTGAGCAGGAAATGGAACAGATTCAGCCCGCCGATAACCGCGAACCGGTGCTGGTGTAGTTTTTGATTTACTTTCCAAAAGCTTGCGGGCGTGGGGCAGCGACCACATGTGATTTTATCTGCTCAAAAGCGCTGGAATGGGGAAGAAAAACTTTTCAGTATAAGGTTTTTCCGGAGGAAACTACGCATAATGCT
>JAEWNU010000002.1 GCA_023456995.1 Bacillota bacterium | reverse complement strand
CGGTCTCCTTCATTCGGGAGAGAATTTCGCGCCCGCGTGCGTTGAAGCCCAGCACACGGATGTAAGGCGGCTTCTGCTCGCTGTAGATGGATTCCAGCCCCAAAAAGGCCGACATGACCACCCGGCGGATTCTGGCCGCGGTGTACCGCTTGGATTTTGCCAGCGTGTAAATTTCCTCAACGCTGCACGCCTGACGGATGGCCGCATAGATACGGTTTTCAAGCCCTTCGGAGAGGTCGGGCACACGAGAAATTTCCTCAGCCGTCATGCGGCGCAGCACACCGAGCATCAAGGCCTGAAGCTTTTTTTCATCAAACGGTGCCAGCGCATCGTGCGCGGCAGCATGAAGCGCTGCGTGTGACCCGCGCGGCATAAAATCGGCAACGGCCTGAACGCCGCCGCTGCGCATCAGCGCCCGCAGAAAAGAGGCGGAAGCCATCTCGCCTTTTGTGGCTTCGTCGTCGTGCCTGGCGCCGTTTCGCACCACGGCAAATGGTATAATGCGGCTACCCATTAGCGACAGCTGGCGAATATACTCGACTGCCAGCGCGTCGTTGGGGCTGCCGAGCATCTCGGCAATTTCGTCGCCGCAAAGCTCGCTGACCGCCTGCTGCCGCGCGCGCGCAAAGGTCATACCTGTTGAAAGCAGCTGGGTCATGCGCTCACACACCGGGGCACTATCCACCGCATTCGCAGCCGCTTTTAATATTGAAAGATAGCCGGACTCGCTGCCAAAGGATAAGACATCAACACATCCCATTCCCTCTGCGATACCCGCGACGCCATACGCAAAGCGCTGTGCGGTCGCCATGGCATAAGGGAGCGGCAGCTCCAGTATCAGATCGGCGCCGCCCGCAAGCGCCGACCTGACGCGAGCTCGTTTTTCTGCAACGGCCGGGGTTCCGCGCTGGGTAAAATTACCACTCATGATTCCAACGATGTGTGTTGCCCCCGCCTCGCGCGTTTTGGCGATGTGATAGGCATGCCCGTTGTGAAACGGATTATATTCCGCCGCAATTGCTGCAATAGTCATCATTAGCGCTTCCCCCTTTCACCGTTAATATATCCAATTCAGGTGTACCTCACGCAAATTTTCATGGATTGTTTAGTATTTTGGGCTCAAAAAATGCCCACGATAGTGTAAATATCCAATAATAATTCGATTTATAGCGGTACACTTGAACTTTTGGAAATTATATAATATTATATTATTTATGAGCACCCTAGTCAAGGAATACCAGCGATTACGCATGCGTAAAACCGTTTGAACGTTCCAATTTGACAAAAGGGGCGTTCTTTTTTGCGTTATGCAAACACCGTCGTGTCTTAATGCTGATATTCCGCTAAAAGATTGATATTAGTTCTCGCTAAATTATTCGCTTTTAATAGGACGTCAGTATAACAAAGGAGGATAACAAACAATGAAAATTCTGGTAATTAATGCGGGCAGCTCCTCGATGAAGTACCAGCTCATCGACATGGAGACCGAGGCAGTCATCGCTAAGGGTCTCTGCGAGCGTATCGGCGCCGGCGGCCTGATCAGCCACAAGCTTTCGAACGGCACTAAGATTGAGTATGAGACTCCCTTCCCCACCCATGCTGAGGCGTTTGCTGAGGTTGTTGAGCTGCTGACCTGCGGCGAGCACAAGGTTATCAACAATATCTCTGAGATTTCTGCCATCGGCCACCGCGGTGTGCACGGCGGCGAGAAGTTTGCCTGCTCGGTGCTCATCGACGACGAGGTCATGAAGGCCATTGACGAGCTTTCCACCCTTGCACCCCTGCATAACCCGCCCGCGCTGATCGCGATGAAGGCCTGCCGCAAGGTTTTCGGTGAGAAGATCCCGATGGCTGTCGTGTTCGATACCGCTTTCCACCAGACCATGCCCCCCAAGGCTTATATCTACCCGATCCCCTATGAGTACTATGAGAAATACCGCCTGCGCCGTTACGGCTTCCATGGCACCAGCCACCGCTTTGTCTCCCAGCGTTTGGCTGAGCTGACCGGCAAGGATAACCTGAAGGTCATCACCTGCCATCTGGGCAACGGTTCCTCCATCACCGCCATCAACGGCGGCCAGTGCGTGGACACCACCATGGGTCTGACTCCGCTGGACGGCCTCATCATGGGCACCCGCTGCGGCGCGATTGACCCCTCGCTTGTCAGTGTTATGTCTGAGAAGTCGGGCTATCGCACCAGCAAGATCATCGACATTCTCAACAAGCAGGCCGGTCTGGTCGGCATCTCGGGCGTTTCCAGCGATATGCGTGACCTGCACGCCGCTGAGGATTCCGGCAACGAGCGCGCCAAGCTGGCTGTGGATATCCTCTGCTACCAGATTAAGAAGTATATCGGCTCCTACGCTGCCGCACTCGGCGGACTGGACGCTGTCTGCTTCACCGGCGGCATCGGCGAGAACGACGACGTTGTGCGTGAGCGCGTTTGCGAGAACATGGAAGTGCTCGGCATCAAGTTTGATTCTGCCAAGAACAGCGGCTGCCGCGAGGAAGCCTGCATCTCCACCCCCGACTCCAAGGTTGCGGTTTGGGTGCTGCCCACCAACGAGGAGCTGCTCATTGCGCGTGATACCAAGGAGATTGTTGAACAGCTGTAAGGCTTTTGACAATGTCCTGGCTATAAAAGGAGCCTGCATCGCCATACGGCTGTGCAGGCTCCTTTTTGTGTTATTTGCTTTTTAATGTAAATATAGATTAAAGTTTTGGTCTAGCTTTTTCAAAAGCTTGTTGGATTGGTGGAGCCGCAGCGGGCATTGATGCCCCGCGGTGATCAGCGGAGCCAACCAGCCGCAAGCGCTCATATAGGCGAGCGGCCGGGGTGAAACCCCAAGCGTGTTCAGTTCCGTCAAAAGGCACAGGAAGGGGGCGGCAAAATAGTACGGGGGACTGTTTTGCCGAGGGGGGAACCCTTGCCAGGGGTTCCCCTATTCCGCCGTGAGCGGCATCCGTTCTCTTTCCTTTGCTGTTCCGAATTTACCGTCATCAACGGCAGGGGTTTTGCCGTCCGCGCCTGCGGCAAACTCCCTCAAACTAACCATAGAAAGCCCCTGTAGCCCTGTGCTAAACTGATATCAGGGTGGGGATAGCATTCACGAAAACAACAACACCAAAACAGATTGACCGCTGCGGCAAGTCAAGATGTTACGGTGTATTGAACCATAGTGATTTGAGCAAGAGCTGCCCGAAAACAGCGCTTGCCTGTTTTGATACAAACAAATATGCACCTTGACAAGTGAGTAATTACCGAAAAATCTCTTTTCAAAAGTCTGCGGCAATTTGCCGCAAGCTGCGGCAGACTGCGGCAAGCTGCGGCAAGCTGCAAAAACCTGCGGTAACCTGCCGCTCGTGCGTGCGCGGAATCCGAAGTAGAAGTAGAAATAGAAATAGAACTATAGAGAGAAAAAGAGAGAGGCGGCACGCTTTCAGCGCACCGCCTTCAAAACACAAACTTAAGCTTTCTCAATCTCTTGCCCACAGCGCATATGGTTGATGGTCACCATGACGTTTTCGTGGCGCACTGCCTTGGGGTCAAAGTGCACCAGCGCAAAAACACCCTGCATGATAAAGCCAATACCCAGCACCGCAATCAGCGTGCCGATGCCTACTTTAGCTCCCAGCATCCAGCCAATCAATAGCGCGGTACCTTCCACCAGACCACGCGCCAAGCCGATTGGAACGCGCGGCAGTTTGCGATGCAGCGCAATCATCAACGAATCGCGCGGGCCGCTGCCCAAGCCTGCGCCGATGTAAAAATACATGCCAAAGCAAATGAGTATCTGTCCGGAAAGCAACAGTGCAATCCCGGATAAAAATCCGTTCATTTTGGGCAGAAGGTCGATGTAGTTGAACAGATCAACCATCTTGCCGATCATGATGGTGTTGACCAGTGTGCCAAAGCCAATCTTTTCGCCCAACAGCACATCCGCCACCAGAATAAACATTCCCACCATCACCGAGGCGTTGCCAAAACTCAGGCCTGTGGCGTAATAAATACCCATGTTCAGCGCATCCCAGGGGCTAAGCCCCAAATTGGCCTGAATCGTCATGTAAACGCCAGTGCCATAGATCGCTATTCCAAAGATCATTCGTAAAAATCTAATCACATAATTTGGCATCGTCGCTTCCCTTCCCCATCCTCAGATGTCGCGCATGGTCAGTGAGATGCGCTTGCGCTTTGCATCCACTTCCAGCACCTTCACCTTGACCACGTCTCCTACTCGAACCGCTTCGCTCGGGTGTTTCAAAAACCGGTCACAAATGCGGGAGATATGCACCAAACCGTCCTGATGCACCCCGATATCGACAAACGCGCCGAAATCGACCACGTTGCGCACCGTGCCGTCTAAAATCATGTCGGGCTTCAGGTCTGAAAGCTCCAGCAGGTCACTGCGCAGCATGGGGGGCGGCAGCTCGTCGCGCGGATCGCGCCCGGGCTTTAACAGTTCGGTGACCATGTCGCGCAGCGTGGGAACGCCGACGCCAAGTTCCGCCGCCAGTGCGGCTTCACCCTTTTCCGCCACACGCTCGGGCAGCGTTTGAAGGTGTCCGGCGCGCAAATCCGCCGCAGTAAAGCCGCAGGATTTGAGCAGCTTTTGTGCCGCAGTGTAGCTCTCAGGATGCACCGCTGTGTTATCCAGCGGGTTTTCGCTCTCGGCGACGCGCATGAAGCCAGCCGCCTGTTCAAACGCCTTTTTGCCGAGCTTTGGTACCGACATCAGCGCCTTACGCGAGGTGAAATGTCCGTTTTCCTCGCGGTAAGCCACGATATTTTTCGCCAGTGCCGGGCCTATGCCCGCGATATAGGCCAGCAGAGAGAATGATGCGGTGTTCACGTCCACACCCACCGAGTTCACACAGTCCTCGACCACGCCGCCCAGTGACTGATCCAGCCGGTTTTTAGGCATGTCGTGCTGGTACTGACCCACGCCGATGGCCTTGGGGTCAATCTTGACCAGCTCAGCAAGCGGGTCCTGCAAGCGGCGCGCAATCGACACCGCCGAGCGCAGCGACACGTCATACTGTGGAAATTCCTCGGCGGCAAGCTTGGAGGCCGAATAGACGCTCGCGCCCGCCTCACTGACCACCATGTAGGCCACCGGCGTGTCCAGCGTCTTGATGAGGTCAGCGACAAAGATCTCCGATTCCTTCGAGGCGGTTCCGTTGCCGATGGAAATAACGCTGACGTCGTGCTTTTTGATCAGCGCCTTGAGCTTTGCGGCGGCTTCGTCAACTTTGCTCTGAGGCGGCGTCGGGTAAACCACTGTGGTGTCCAGCACACGCCCGGTGGCATCCACCACCGCAATTTTGCACCCGGTTCGGTACGCGGGGTCAAGCCCCAGCGTCACGCGACCCTTGACGGGCGGCTGCATTAAAAGCGGCTTTAAGTTTAGTGCAAATACTTTTATCGCCTGTTCGGCGGCATTCTCAGTCAATGCGCTGCGCAGCTCGCGCTCCAGCGACGGGAAAATTAAGCGGGTCAGCGCATCGGCGCTGGCTTCTTTCACGACATCAATCGACGGCGAAAATCCCTTTTTGACCACCATGCGCTCCAGCGTTTGAAGCGCCGCTTCCATGTCGCATTCGATTGAGACTTTCAGAACGTTCTCGCGCTCGCCGCGGTCAATCGCCAGCACGCGGTAGCCCGCAACCTTGCTCACCGGCTCGGAAAAATCGCAGTACATGGCGTAAACGCCCTGCGCCGCCTGTTCGTCATCCGACACCGAACGCAGACAAGCCGTACGCTGTAAAAACGCACGCAAAGCACCGCGCACCGCCGCGTCATCCGAGACCATTTCGGCGATGATGTCCTTTGCGCCCGCGATGGCATCCTCGACTGTTTCGACGCCCTTTTCAGCATCGACAAACGGGGCTGCCAGCACGTCGGGCAGCGCGGCACCGGTCTGTTCAAAGAATTTGAGCGCCAGCGGCTCCAAGCCCTTTTCCTTCGCCATCATCGCGCGGGTGCGGCGCTTTTTCTTGTAGGGCAGATAAAGATCTTCTAGCGTCGCCAGCGTTTTGGCGTCGGCAATAGCGACGGCCAATTCGTCGGTTAACGCGCCCTGTCCCTCGATAGAAGAGCGTATTTCCTCGCGGCGCTTATCGAGATTGCGCAGATAGTTGAGGCGATCTTCAAGGTCGCGCAGCTGACCGTCATCAAGCGAGCCGGTCACCTCCTTGCGGTAACGGGCGATAAACGGCACGGTGTTGCCCTCGTCGAGCAGCTTGACCGCACTTTCCACCTGGCTTTCGCGCAGTGATAATTCCTGCGCCAGTTGCTGTATCAGATTCAAATGTCTCCCTCTTTTCAGGCTAGTCTATCCAAAAGCCGACGGCTTCTCACCGTCGGCGTAATGCCGCAAAACGCGCGAAAGGATTAATTTGCCACACTATTTATGATATTTCCCGCCCGCCGAAATGGAGCAGGCACGATAAAGCTGTTCGCAAAGCATCAAGCGCATAAGCTGATGCGGAAATGTCATGCGCGAGAACGATAGTCGCAGTACCGCCGCTTTTTTGACTGCCTCATCCAACCCAAACGAGCTGCCGATGACCAGCGAAATGGCGCTGTTGCCCTGAACCTCAAGCGCGTCAAGCTTTGCAGCCAGCTGCTCGGAAGAGAGCAGATCACCCTCCACGCACAGTGCAATGAGTGCGCTACCCTTCGCCTTATCAAGAATTTTTTCGCTCTCAGCCGCCAGTGCCGCGTCAATCTGAGCCTGAGAGGGCCGCTCGGGCAGACGAGTCTCGTCCAGCTCAATCACCTGCACCTTCGCATAGGCCGACAGGCGCTTTAAGTATTCAGCGCACCCCTGAGAAAGATAGCTTTCTTTGAGTTTGCCCACTGTTATTAGTCTGATATTGCGCATTTAGAACCTCACCAACCGTGAAAGATTATCATAGGGCGCGACATCCAGCTCAAAATCGATTCCCCGCTGTGCGCCAATCTCTGCGAGTGCCGCCGCCGTCACTTGTTCAGCCAGCGCGGGGTTGTTGTTCTCGCGAGAAAGATGCCCCAAAAAGAGCTGTGCCGTACCGGATTCCACTAGCGCAGCGGCTAACGCTGCCGAGCTTTCATTATCCAGATGCCCGTTATTCGAGGCGATGCGCTGCTTTAAAAAATAAGGGTACGGCCCCATACGCAACAGCTGTGGATCATAGTTTGACTCCAGCAGCACGGTGCGGCAGCCCCGCACCCCCTGCATAACCTCGTCGGTGACAAGCCCTAAGTCAGTGGCGACAGCGACGGTCTGCTCATTGGGCAGCGTCAGGCGGTAGCCGACGCTGGCAACGCTGTCATGCGGGGTGGCAAAAGCCTGAATCTGCATACCCGCCGCTTCAAACGGACGGCTGGTCACTTCGATGAGCGTCGCACCCGTCGGCACATGATTACGCGTCGATATGTAGTCGAGCACCGGGCCGGTGGCATACACCGCTGCGCCGGTTTTCTTGATGAGGTTTAATAGCCCCTTGATGTGGTCGGTGTGCTCGTGTGTGATCAACACCGCCTTAAGCTCGGACGCCGACTCGCCAATATCGGCGATCGCGTTGACAATTCTGCGGCAGCTGATGCCCGCGTCGACAAGCACCGCGCCCGACGCGCAGGATATGTAGGTGCTGTTGCCCGCACTTGACGAGGCCAGCACGCAGAATTTTGCCAATAGTATCTCCCCTTAATAAACCGATTAACTTTAAAATCGCCCTTGTATTTGCGAGGAATTTTTCGTGTTGTACAATAGACAACGCGGGCAGGCTGTCGCCTGGTGAACAGGGCGAAGCAGCGGCGCGAAAATAGCACGCTAAGACTGGGTGGTTTTGACGTTATTCGACTATAGATTAAACAAAACGGCTACCCCCAAATTCCTTCGGGGATAGCCCGAGCCTTTACTAAAACCGCTATTGCGCGGGCCGGATGACATCCGAATCAGGCGTGACCTGCTTTTTGATATCCGCGCCGATATGCAAAAGCTTTTCAACAATCTTTTCATAGCCGCGCTCAATATGCTCGATATCTTCAATTTCGGTGACGCCCTCGGCGGCAAGCGCTGCGATAACCAACGCTGCACCGGCACGAAGATCAGTCGCCTTAACCGGCGCACCGGTCAGGCGCGTGACGCCTTCGATAACCGCCATTTTGCCATCGACCGAAATGTTTGCGCCCATGCGCTTTAATTCGTCGATATATTTAAACCGGCCGCCTTCCCACACGCCCTCGGTAATGATGCTCGTGCCACTGGCACGGCAGAGCATGGCGGTAATCTGCGGCTGCATATCGGTGGGGAAGCCGGGGTGGGGCAGCGTTTTGACATTGACCTTGTTGATGACGGCCTGTCCTGTGACGTGAATCGCGTCGTCAAGCTCTTCGACGATAGCACCTGCCGCTTCCAGCTTGTCAGTGATCGATTCCAGATGCTTGGGGATGACGTTCTTGATGAGCAGATCCGCCCCCGTCGCCGCCGCCAGCACCATGTAGGTGCCCGCCTCAATCTGGTCGGGAATTATGGAATAGGTGCTGGAATGGAGCACATCCACCCCATGAACCTTGATGACGTCGGTACCTGCGCCGCGAATGTCGGCGCCCATTGAGTTCAAAAAGTTGGCCAAGTCAACGATATGGGGCTCTTTTGCGGCATTTTCCATAATGGTAATGCCATGCGCCTTCACTGCGGCCATCATTACGTTGATGGTCGCCCCGACGCTGACTACGTCAAAGTGTATGTGTGCGCCCAACAGGCGGCTGGCCTTGGCGCAGATCATGCCGCTGTCTACGGTCACCTCGGCCCCCAGCGCGGTAAAGCCTTTAAGATGCTGGTCGATGGGCCGCACACCGAAGTTGCAGCCGCCCGGCATCGAAACATTTGCCTCATTGCAGCGCCCGAGCAATGCGCCAAGAAAATAATAGGACGCACGCATCGATCTTGCAAAATCATAGGGAACCTCGTTGCAGTCCACGGCAGAGGTATCAATTTCGAGGGTATCGCGGGTGATTCGGCGGGTTTTTGCGCCGAGATGTGTCAGAATTTCAAGCAGGATTTCAACATCGCTGATATCAGGAACATTTTCGATCACACAGCGGCCTTTTGCCAGAATTGTCGCCGGAATAATGGCAACGGCGGCATTTTTTGCACCGCTGATTGTAACTTCTCCACCAAGGGGTTGACCGCCTTTTATGACAAACTTTTCCAAGGCGAACCTTCCTTCCGTTATTTGCTAACTCTTTTATAGTATCTCTCACAAGTAAAATGTTTAAGCACCTATCATGTGAAAAGGCGTGTAATTTTTATTATCAAAAAAAACTCCAAAAAGCGGCGTTAAAGCCGCAAAAAGCCACGGCCGCCATTCGCTTTTTAAACAGAAATCTTTGTGTGCTTTGGCGGCTTTCACAATTAATGTTCATTGTACAATTTTTCGGTAAAGATGTCAATTATAATACAGTCTTAAACGCCTGTAAAACCCAAAAAGCGCACCATCCAATCCTTGGAAGCGTGCGCTTGAAGATTGGGCGAGCAAACCTGCCCGACCGGTTATTTCGTCCTCATTTTGGCATATTTTTCTCTTGTGGCAAGCCCTCCGCGAATATGCCGCTGCGACTTATTCACCTCAAGCACATGCCTGCACTGCTCATGCAGCGACGGCGACAGCAGTTTGATGCGTTCACTGACATCTTTATGTACGGTGGACTTTGAAATATCAAACGCCTTTGCCGCCTGGCGCACCGTTGCGTTGTTTTCGATGATATATTGAGCGAGCAGTATGGCGCGCTCCTCCGGCAAGCCTTTCACATGTGTGCCCTCCCCTGTGTCGTCTTAGTGCATGTATATGCAGGGGAAAACAGTTTTAGAGATTAAGTTTTTTGTAAATATGCGTGGCAAG
>JAEWNU010000001.1 GCA_023456995.1 Bacillota bacterium | reverse complement strand
TTCATCTGTTCGCGCAGGTAATAATCCTTTTGGTTGCGATCTACCCTGCTTTTTACTTTTTCGTAGATGCCCGCTTCAAGTCTAAGAATTTCGTTTTCATTCTCGAATATCTCAGCGAGAATTTCTAGTCGGCGTAGCAGATTCGACTGCTCCAAAACCTCCTGTTTTTCTTCAACAGGAAGCGGCACATTGCCCGCAATGTACTCCGAGAGTAATGCAGGGTCCTCGGACATCATGACGCCGAGCACCAACTCCTTAGGCATCTTGGGCGAAAGCTCGCAATATTCCTGGAAAAGGTTTTTTACGGTGCGAATCAGCGCGCTCGCCATGTCCTGAGACGCAGCCGAAAGTCGCCGCGTCGGGAATGCCCGAATGTCGGCCATAAAATAGGGTTCTTCTTGCCGTACACGCACCATTTTAGCACGATACAGGCCCTCTGCCATAACGCGCAGTCCGCTGCCTTGCACGCGGATAACCTGCTGAACCTGAGCAACAACACCGACCTGATATAAATCCTTCGGACCAGGGTTATCGTCTTGAACATCGGACTGAGCGGTCAAGAAAATTCTGCGGTCGTTTTCCATCGCATGGTTTAAGGCCAAAATGGACTTTTCTCGGCCAATATCAAAATGAAGCACCATCTTCGGAAAAAGCACCAAGCCGCGTAGCGCAATGGCTGGCATCGTCTGGTTTTGCAATACTGTTTTTTTCTCTTTCAAAGTGGGCACCTCCTTATTTTCTTTTTTAAATTAAACAGCCCACTATGCTGTTTAGATATTATACTAAATAACTCGTGAATTTTTCAAGTGTTATAAATTTCAAAAAGACCCTTCGTTGGATTCCCAACTGCCGTCACATTGTTGCATATGGGGTCTCCACCGAAGGGTCTCGCCATTACATTAGCTTATAACGAGCGCCGTGTTAAGAAGCTGTTCCGGCATTGCGCGCTTTTGGCTTTTTAGGAGCCGTCAGCAACGGCTGCGCGGGTTCCTCGACCAGCAAGCGATCGGGGTTTCTATAGATAGTCGGTTCACCGGTTTTGTTAATGCAGCTCTTGTTAATAACCACATGCTCAATCGTGCGGTCAGAGGGTGTATCAAACATCAGCTTAGCGAGCACATCTTCCAAAATGCCACGCAGGCCGCGTGCGCCAATCTTGCGTTCAATGGCAAGGCGCGCAATCTCACGGTAAGCATCTGATTCAAATTCAAGCGTGATGTTGTCAAGCTCGAACAGACGCTGATACTGCTTGATCATCGAGTTTTTTGGTTCAAGCAGAATGCGAACCAGCGCTTCTTCATCTAATGAGTGAAGCGATGTGATAATTGGCAGGCGCCCGATCAGCTCAGGAATCAGGCCAAAACGAACCAGATCCTGCGGGATAAGCTTCTGCATCATATCATCGGCCTTTTCTTTTGAACGGATGTCAGCACCAAAACCCATTGTTGTGGTGGCGACGCGCTTTTCGATGATCTTATCAATTCCTTCAAAAGCGCCACCGCAAATGAACAGAATGTTGGAGGTATCTATCTGGATAAACTCCTGTTGCGGGTGTTTGCGGCCGCCCTGCGGCGGTACGTTGGCAACGGTGCCTTCAAGAATCTTTAAAAGCGCCTGCTGCACACCCTCGCCCGAGACGTCGCGGGTGATAGACGGATTCTCGCTCTTGCGCGAGATCTTGTCGATTTCGTCGATATAGATGATGCCGTGCTGTGCCTTTTGAACGTCGTATTCCGCCGCCTGAATCAGACGCAACAGAATGTTTTCAACGTCTTCGCCGACATAACCGGCCTCGGTAAGCGTCGTGGCATCGGCGATAGCGAACGGCACACCCAGCATTTTGGCTAGAGTCTGTGCCAACAGTGTTTTACCGGTTCCGGTAGGTCCCAGTAACAGAATATTGCTCTTTTGCAGTTCGACATTCCCAGCTCCGCCAAAGTAAATACGCTTATAATGGTTATAAACTGCCACCGATAGCGCGACCTTGGCCTCGTTTTGGCCGATGACATATTCATCAAGGCCTTCCTTTATCTGGGCGGGCTTGAGAAGTACCGGCTGCGCCTCGGGCTTTTGGTTCTTCTTATTGCGGCGCATAATGCCGTTTTCTTCTTCAAGAACGCTAACGCACAGATCGATGCACTCGTTGCAGATGCAAACCCCCGGGCCTGCAATCATGCGGCTGACCTGATCCTGTGGTTTGCCGCAAAAAGAGCAGCGCAGCGGTTTGTTATCTTCTCTTGCCATATCGTTCTCCTAACTAAAGTGGTATTGGACGGTGCTAACGCCGCCCTTGGCGCTAATTAGCGCCGAGCAATTACTTTGTCAATCAAACCGTAAGCCTGTGCCTCAGAGGCTGACATAAAGTTATCGCGCTCAGTATCACGCTCAATGACCTCTAATGGCTGCCCGGTCTGCTCGCTCATCATGCGATTGAGACGATTCTTGATCTTTATAATCCACTCAGCGTGGATTTTAATATCGCTTGCCTGACCCTTGGCGCCACCCAAGGGCTGATGAATCATAATTTCGGCATTCGGAAGCGCAATACGCTTGCCTTTGGCGCCTGAGGAAAGTAAAAATGCGCCCATCGAAGCGGCAAGTCCTACGCAAATGGTCGAAACATCGCACTTGATATAGTTCATCGTATCATAGATCGCCATGCCGGCGGTAACTGAGCCACCCGGCGAATTAATATAAAGATGAATGTCCTTATCGGGATCCTGCCCCTCTAAGAACAACAGCTGCGCGACTACCAAACTTGCGGTGGTATCGTTGATCTCATCGCAAAGCATGATAATGCGGTCGTTTAAAAGACGGGAAAAAATGTCATACGCGCGTTCACCGCGGTTGGTTTGTTCAATAACGGTTGGAACTAGTGCCATAATAAAAACACCTCCTGTTAGTATGTATAAAAGCTACAGTATAAAACGCCAAAAGCAGCCCGCACTGTTTATCCGGTTCTCCTATAAAGAGAGACGAAGCTCGTGTGTGAAATCGCCCTACACGGCAATAAGGCCAGCGGGTTAGTACCCGACGGCCTTAACGCCGCCGCCGAACAGAAATTCGACTGCAAAGATGTCGATACTTTTATACGAGAATAGCAATGCATTTAGTATGTGCTAACAAGTTTCAAGCGACATTACTGTAGTGTTTATGAGGTGCGAAAGCCTTATTCAGCGTCAGTGTCAGCCTTAGCCTTACGAGTTCTCTTGGGCTTAGGTGCTTCCTCGCCATCGTCAGCTGATTTCTTGGCAGGAGCCTTCTTGGCTGCCTTGGGCTTTTCCTCTTCCTTGGATGCAGCTTCTTCCACCACAGTTACAACAGCGCTTCCGGTAACCACCTCAAGCGCCTTGCGGCAGGCAATATCAGCCACGAGATCTTTTTCTCTAATGGCACCGCGAATTTTCTCAATATCCACGTGATACTGCTCAGCAAGCTTCTGATACTCTTCGGTGATATCCTTTTCGTCAGGCGTAATATTCTCGGCGGTAGCAATTGCCTCCATCGCCAAACGAGTCTTAACCTGATTTTCAGCCTGAGTGCGGAAGGTCTCACGGAACTTCTCTTCGGTTTCGCCGGTATAGCGCATGAAGTCCTGGAGGCTTAGTCCCTGCTGGCTCATTCTCATGCCAAAATCCTGCACAAGCTCATTGATGCGGCTCTCAATCATGCAGTCGGGAATTTCAACGGTCATATCGGCAACAACCTGCTCCAGCAGCTTGTTTTCTAGTGCGGCGTCGGCCTTGCTTTCAGCTGACTCGGCCAGCTTCTTCTTAATGTCCTCTTTGTAGGCATCAATGGTGTCAAACTCACTAATATCCTTGGCGAATTCGTCGTCCACTTCGGGCAGCTCGCGCGCCTTGAGGGAATTGAGCTTCACCTTAAATAAAGCGGGCTTGCCAGCCAAGCTGTCTTCGCCATACTGCTCAGGGAAGGTTACATTGACATCAAACTCATCGCCGATATTTTTGCCGACGATCTGCTCCTCAAAACCAGGGATAAAGCTGCCGGAACCCAAGGTAAGCGGATATTTCTCGCCCTTGCCGCCCTCAAAGGCAACACCATCAGAAAATCCTTCAAAGTCAATTTCAGCAATATCGCCGTCCTGAGCTGCGCGATCCTCAACAGTAATGACACGGGCATATTTTTCACGCATCTGCGCAATTTGCTCTTCAATCTGATCGTCGGTAACAGGAGAAATAGCTTTTTCGGCCGAAAGTCCCTTGTACTTTCCAAGTGTCGCAACCGGTCTGGTGGTCACGGTCGCTTTAAAGGTAAAGCCCTCTTCGTCAGCATTGAGTACCTCAACCTCGGCGGAATCGACCGGCGTAATGCCCGCTTCGTCCACAGCCTCGGAATAGGCGGCGGGATACAGTGCGTTCATCGCGTCGTCAAGGAACATGCCCTTGCCATAAAGTTTTTCAACCATGGCGCGGGGTGCCTTGCCCTTGCGAAAGCCAGGGACGGTAATGCTTTTCATATTCTTGCGGTAAGCGGCCTCAACAGCCTGTGCAA